>JAMXLQ010000315.1 GCA_024280975.1 Methanosarcina sp. | reverse complement strand
TTGAAAGTTTCGGAGATTCAAAAACTACGGAATGTTAATGTCCTGCAGTTTTGGCTTTTTGGCTCTGATTTTTCTAAATTTCTCTTACAATGCAGGGCCAGATGTAAAAATAAAATTACCAGATGTGAAATAAATTAACCAATTATAAGCTTAAAAACGGCATGTAATCTTAAAATATACATAGAAGTTTATACTATACTCTGGTAAGAAGATTAAAAAAGGATGTAAGAGAAATAAGAACAAGTAATATAAGGACAAGGGTGCTGTAATGGAAGATAAAGTTATAAAGCAGATTTCCCTTTTTGCGGAAAATAAGCCTGGCAGACTCGCAAACGTCGCAAATAAATTGAAAAGCGCCGGCGTAAATATTAGGGCGTTTACCATTGCCGAGTCAGGAGATTTCGGGATAATCCGCATGGTTGTGGACAGATCCGACTATGCGCACAGTGTACTCCATGATGCAGGGTTTACAGTTTCCGAAACGACCGTTCTGGGAATCGAAATGGAAGACGTTCCTGGTAGCATGTCCCGTATTGCGGAAGTATTCGGAAGAGTTAAAATCAATATTGATTATGCGTATGCCTTTGTCACCAAAGATCAGAAAGCCCTCTTAATAGTAAGAGTTAACGACATTGAAAAAGCAATTAAAACGCTTGAAGAAGAAGGTATCAAGCTCATAAGCATGAAGGAACTTGAAAAAATTTAATTTTAATGAAACCGGGTTTTCCGGAAATAAGGCAATTCTAAAAAATAACTAAATGATCCAGAGTCCGATATTCATTTATATTTTAGGGATTCTGGAATGTCTTATTTTTATAGCTTCTGGCTTCAGTGCAAATTTTTCGCAAAAATTTTAATCGCATGAAAGGCTTCCTTGAAATTTTAATCTCTTGAGAGTTTAACCGGATAAATAGATACATAATAAATATAAAAAAGAATAAATAAGAGAAGGAAAAGTTGTTAGGAGAATGGGTTACCGGTTTGACTACAAATGTCAGAAAATAAAAATAACATACAGGAAAAAGCACAAGGCTCCTATAAAAATAAACTTGGGGGAGCCCATACGACAATCATCGGAGGAAGGGCTGGTAAAAAGCTTGTAAAACTTGTAAGCCAGCACCCTGAGATAAAAAAGGTAATCCCGTCCGTAATTTCTGTAAAAGGCACTGCAGGAGGAAGTCTAACTGGGAAAGTACTGCGTGCGGATGCAAGAGGAAACTTAAGGCTATTGCTCTCTGAAGGTAGGAGTTTCCAGGAAGTAAGATTGGTGACAACAGTTGGGACCGCTGAAGAGGGAGACAGAATTATGGACGAAATTAACGAAATCTTGAAAACTGCCCTCTGAGGCATTAAGGGAGAGAAAGTAATTGGCGTTTATAGGGATTGATCATGGTACAACTGCAATGCGTTTTGCTCTCATAGAAGGAGAAAAAACTCTGACCTTTGAGCTTGGGAGGGCTGAGGCAGCTGCCATGTCTGAAAATGAGATTCTAATCTCGCTGGAGGAAAATTTTGGAATCCAGCGTAAAACAATCGACCTGATTGCCTTGACTTACTCAATGGGAGATGGCTTTTCCACGATTAAAGATGTTAGGAGCCTGGAAGGAAGAGGGCTTAAGAGTACCGAAGGAGCTGGAAAAAAGACAGGAGGAGGCACAAGAGTTTTTGATGCCATCCGGAACTCGGGAATTCCGGCAATAGCAATCCCTGGTCTTCATACGGAGAGCAAAGTGGATTCCAGAATGAAGGTATTTTCCCATCTTACAAGCCCGGAAAAGCTGGGAATTGCCTACCACATCTTTTGCCTTGGTTATAAAAATTTCGTAGTTTCCGATATAAGCTCAAATACTGTTACTCTTGCAATCGCCAATGGAAAGGTAATTGGTGCAATTGACGCCTGCATATTCGCTCCGGGTATTCATCATGGACCTCTTGACCTGCAAGCTATCAGGGATGTGGACAACGGGCACCGTACTGCAAATCAGGCTTTCATAGAGGCAGGAACTTTGAAAATGACTCCGTATAAAGATAGAGAAGAATTACTCAGTGCAGCCAGAAAAGGAGAAGGTCCTGCCCTCTTTGCCCTTGATACTATTGCGTTGTTTGCAGCTATGGAAATTGCCTCAATGCAGCTTCTTCTCAAGGACTATGAGACAACTGGGGAAATCTTTCTCGCGGGATCTGTAGGCGAATTTGAATATGTGCAGAAAAAAATTCGTGCACATCTAGGACAGGAATGTCAGTGTCTCGGAAAGTGGCATGCTGCAATTGGTTGCGCCGAGATCGCACGGGATGTTTTTGCCGAAGAAAAAGAGATCCTCGGAGTAGACGTTAATTATCCTTAAAAAGTAGGAAAGGGATATCATGAAAGGACAGGGATAAATCATGTCTTTTCTAGGGACTCTTCATACATACTGTCCTGATATTCCGATGCATTAACTTTTCCTCCACCTGAGCCCATTCCATCGGACTCATCATAACTACTCATTTTGTCTTTTTTCATGAGAATAACATAATCCGCAGAATTTTTGAGCGCTGTGGAAAAACCGGGTTCAACCCCGAAAATAATAGTCTCTTTGCCGTGTTCATTTGCTTTATTTAACAGCGGCTTGAAGTCCGCGTCCCTTGTCACGATCGCAAGGGTGTCAATGTTAGGGTTATATACGAGTTCCATGCCCTCTACTGCGAGACGCACATCAACGTCGCTGGAACAAATTATAGGCTCGAGCCCATGATTTTCAATAGCTTCCACAAGCTTGTCAGAGGCGTACTGGTTAAGGAAAACACGTCCGATTTTGATATTTCCATAATCTTTCAGGACGTCCCTTATCTCCTCAAGATTTACATCAAATTCTTTCCGGAGGATATTAGGACCGTCCACTAGAAGTCCTATTTTCCGCCTGCCAACTTCTTTTTTCGAGCGGAGGTATTTTGAGATGGAGTCAATTCCGCTTTTTACAGGTTTCATTATCAATGTCCTCTGTGATCTTGCAGTTCACGGAACCTGCACCTTATATGTTTGCGCCATATAACCATACAGCACCAACTCTGTGAGGGAGCTGCACTTCCAGCAGCCCTCCAATCGGCCGGTGAAGAGTTTATGCTTCAGCCGTTAACTTTTGAGGTTTAAAGTTCCGAATTTCTAAGATTTAAATCTTGATACCGCAATTTGCATACAATCCGATGATACCTTATATCTGCTTTTCTGTAGTAAAACATTTTGCATATTAAGGCAATCAAAATTTGAAGACTTATCCTTCAGGAAAAGACTAGACGAAAAATCAGAAACTCTTTCTGCGAAAAGAATAGAAAGAAAGTCAGGCAGGATAAAGGTTCCGATATGTAAAAATACAGTATAAATTATATAATTAGAATTTATCAGAGAAAAATCCCTTTTTTACTTCCCGGATGACATACGGAGATTCCTTGAGTTCAAAGAGATTTTCCATTTTTCTTCCTTTTTTGCTCCTGATATACTGAATTTCTCCTAGTTTATTTAGAAAAGCCTCATAAACTTCCATGAACTGCTTAAATTCCGAGTCAGTAACCTCTATTAACCCTTCCCTACCTGCAAACCAATCATAGACCTGGAGTAGAACGATTTCCCGTACTCGTTTCAAGTTTTCATCCACAGGTGGTCTTTCAAAGTACAGAGTCTTTTTCAATTCTGGAGACCAAGCTGCAAATAGCTTCCTGAAATTCAGGACCTGGATAGGGACCTTCTTTCCGGGTTCGGGCCTCAGATAATAATTTGTACCCTCGAGAAGTTTATCCCATTCCAGACTTACCACCTGCCAATAAATCTGGACTCTAGATTGTCATCCTGAATTTTCTTTATACGGAAACCCATATAGAGACCTACAAGAAGTCCACTAAGGTGGGCTGTATGGGCTATCATATCCGATGAGTTTACCATGAGAAAATCAAAGAGAGCAAAAAGCACTAGGGCATGTTTTAGCTTCATTGGAACAAAGTAGACATAGACACGCATATCTGGCTCAAGCATTGTAAGAGCTGCAAAAACTCCATAAATGGCTCCGCTTGCGCCAACCATCGAACCCGGAGAGATGTTGAAAATTGGCCTGCTCAGGAAAGTATATCCTATTGCCGATAGAATCCCAGCAATGAAAAAAATTGATATAAGTTGTCGGTTCCCGGCCCGTCTCTCAAGTGCAGTTCCGAAGAAGTACAGGACTATCATATTGAACAAAAGATGAAATAACCCGGTATGCAGGAACATATATGTAACAAGCGTCCAAGGCCTTGTCACAAAAGAATAAGGGTTAAACTGAAAAGCGCTTACATAGATCTCACCTATGCCCGGAACTATTCCTAAGAAGAATGAAAGTATGCAGAGGACAATGATTACCATAGACGGGCTTGCTAAAATAGAATCTTTACCTGCCATCTATTTCACCTCCAGGAATATAAGATGTATTAAGGTCAAACATATTTTCAATAACTCTTTGGCTAATATTCTATAAAATTGCCTTGAATCTGAAGCAATTACAGGATCTGAAGCAATTAAAGTACTTTACATGCAACCCAGATTAGAGTGATTTCAGATTAAGTGATAAGATTATTCGTTGATTTGATCATTGGCACAGGTTTTCGTTGTACAATCTACCCTGGAAGTAATTGTTCGTAATCTTCACATTACAAAGTTACATGTAGTAAGTCATTGAGTCATATTGTAATCATTTAAATCCTTCTAACTTGCGTATAACTCTATCTTTAAGGGTTGAAGTAGCTGACTGAATACTCGAGATGTATATTTATGTTACAATTTTTAGGTAAAATTACTAAGTCTAAGAACCGGTGTGAAACCAAAATGAATATCTTAGAATTTAAGACTTATAATATAAGCCAGTAAATTTCCGGATATCGCGGTTTAGTAATTCATTTTAGAGGAATTCTAATTCCAGAATATATTGAATAAGCCATTTTTACCTTCAGTTTTTATGAAATATTGTTAACTGAAGATTAATATTTTCAGGAATAAACTACTTTAAGAATTAATCAGTACTATTTAAATGGGAATAAATATTGTTTAAATTGGAAAATATATTAATAAATATTCAAATGGGAATATCATATTTATTTCTTTCCTGAAAAAACTCAAAAACAGTTTACGGCGTTTACTGTGTAAAGCCGCATGATAACCCTAACCTATAAATAATTTTCTATATAATTATAAGATAGAATAATATGGAATTTGATATATTTTTTATAAATTATATTATTGTATAATTGTAGGAAAGATAAATTTTGTTTGATGAGTAGTACATCTTTTTAGTAACAACTAATTGTACATCATTCCATTTTAAAAATGAAAAAAAAGCATAATAATAACAAGAAGTAGCACTAAGACAAAAAATACCAGTACTGCAAAGTACTTCAATGAAAAAGAGAGATCTATAGACACTATTTTACCTTTTGCAGAGCAAAATTAAATAAATTTTTAAAGTCTGCTGATTTTGAATATTCTCATTTTACCCTTCACGAAATGCGTGTTACAAATTAGAAAATGTTATATAGATTTGGTACGTTAAGACATTTAATTAGTGTTTATTATCCATCGGTAGCGACCTCTGCTTAAGATTAAGGTCTCAATCGTTGGCAAAAACAGTTTTTTTTGAGAAATAGGGTGTAAAAACAGCTCTGGAGAGAAGATTAAGCCCTAAAAAACGACTTTTACAAGGAAGTATTTCCTCTAAAAACGCTTTATTTGAAAAAACGCTGGTATAGTACTTAAAAGTTAAAAGAAAGAGCTAAAAGCGTCTTGCCAGAGAAGCATTTATTTAAACGGTTGTAACTTTAAAGCAGACGGCAAAATATATAATGTATAATCATGAAGAATATGCCGAGTATGATAATTGCAATCGTCTTGGTAAAGTTGACTTTAAACAAATTTAGGAGGTAACGCTCAAATGAGCAAACTAACTACCGGGAGTTTTTCTATAGAAGATCTGGAATCCGTTCAGATCACTATTAACAATATTGTAGGGGCAGCAAAGGAGGTTGCCAAAGAAGCAAAAGAAGAACTTGGCCCGATGGGTCCGACCCCCTTCCCCACAATTGCTGAAGTAAGAGACTGGAGTTTTACACTGTTTGACCGCTATGAGCCGGTCTATACCCCCATGTGTGACCAGTGCTGTTACTGCACCTTTGGACCATGTAATCTTGAAGGGAATAAGAGAGGTGCCTGCGGTCTGGACATGAAAGGTCAGACTGCAAGAGAGTTCTTCCTGCGCTGCATTACAGGATGTGCATGCCACAGTGCCCACGGACGCCACCTGCTCGATCACATTATTGACCTCTTTGGAGAGGACATGCCAATTAATATGGGTGCCTCGAATGTGATTGCCCCCAACATACAGCTTATTACAGGTATGCAGCCAAAGACCCTTGGTGAGCTCAAACCTGCAATGGAGTATGTTGAAGAAGAGCTGGGCCAGTTACTTGCAACAGTGCACGCAGGACAGGAAGGAGCAGCAATTGACTACGATAACAAGGCAATGCTTGCCGGAGTCCTAGACCATGTGGGAATGGAAGTTTCCGATATCGCTCAGGTTACTGCACTTGGCTTCCCGAAGTCCGACCCTGAAGCTCCTCTCGTTGAAACAGGTATGGGAACACTTGATGCCTCAAAGCCAGTCATAATCGCTATAGGTCACAACGTTGCCGGTGTCACATATATCATGGACTATATGGAAGACAACAACCTGACTGAAAAGCTGGAAATCGGAGGTCTCTGCTGTACCGCATTCGACATGACCAGGTACAAGAGAGAAGACCGGAAAGCCCCCTATGCAAAGATTGTCGGTACCATTTCAAAGGAACTGAAGGTAGTACGTTCCGGAATTCCTGATGTAATAGTAATTGATGAGCAGTGTGTACGGGCTGACCTTTTAGAACAAGGGCAGAAGCTTAAGATTCCAGTTATCGCATCCAACGAGAAAGTCATGTATGGCCTGCCAGACAGGACTAATGATAGTGTGGATGCAATTATTGAAGATATTAAGACCGGAAAGATTCCAGGCTGTGTAATGCTGGATTATGACAAGCTTGGAGAGCTTGTACCCAGACTTGCTATGGAAATGGCTCCTCTCCGTGAAGGAATCTCAGCAATTCCCACAGACGAAGAAATGAAAGAACTCGTTTCCAAGTGTGTGGAATGTGGAGAATGTGCACTTGCATGCCCAGAAGAACTGGCAATTCCAGCAGCAATTGCAGCAGCTAAAGAAGGAGACTACTCTGCTCTTGAAGAACTGCACGACCTCTGTGTAGGCTGCCGCCGCTGTGAACAGGTCTGTAACAAGGAAATACCTGTCCTGAGTGTTATAGAGAAAGCTTCCTTGAAGGCTATTGCTGAAGAGAAGGGTCTAGTGAGAGCTGGCAGAGGTCAGGTAAGTGATGCCGAGATCAGGGCAGAAGGTCTGAACCTGGTTATGGGTACTACTCCTGGTGTCGTTGCAATTATTGGATGCTCTAATTATCCTGCAGGCTCCAAGGATGTATACAACATTGCAGAGGAATTCCTTAACAGGAACTACATAGTTGCTGTGTCCGGATGTTCTGCAATGGATATTGGTATGTACAAGGACGCTGACGGAAAGACTCTCTACGAGAGGTTCCCAGGCAGATTCGAGAGAGGTAACATCCTCAATACCGGATCATGTGTCTCGAACGCTCACATCTCAGGTACATGCCACAAGGTCGCTGCAATCTTTGCAAGCAGAAACCTTTCAGGCAACCTCGCTGAAATTGCTGACTACACACTCAACCGTATAGGCGCAGTAGGACTTGCATGGGGTGCATACTCTCAAAAAGCAGCAGCTATCGGTACCGGATGTAACATGTACGGTATCCCAGCAGTGCTCGGCCCCCACAGCGGAAAGTACAGAAGAGCCCTGATTGCCAAGACCTATGATGAGAACAAGTGGAAGGTTTACGACAGTAGAAACGGTTCTGAACTGGCTATTCCACCAGCTCCTGAATTCCTCATCACAACGGCAGAGACCTGGCAGGAAGCCTGTGTAATGATCGCGAAGAACTGTATCCGTCGATCCGGCAATAACATGCGCAGATCCATCAAGCTCGCCCACTGGATAGAACTCAGCGTGAAGTATCTTGGTATTTT
>JAMXLQ010000314.1 GCA_024280975.1 Methanosarcina sp. | reverse complement strand
TCATCATTCCGACCCTCACTTTAAAGTCCCCTGGAATTTCCGAGATCATGCGCAGAAGTTCGGGAAGTTTAACACCGGTATCCATTCCATACTGACTGTCGTCCTGGGAGGTGAGCCAGATTTCCCTGCATCCCTCTGCAACAGCTGCACGGATATCTTTGACTATCTCATCCGGCGGAAAAGAATGCAGTTTGCCTCTTGCATGTTTTACAATACAATAAGAACAAGCAAAATTACAGCCCTGGGAAATCTGGCAAATGTGAATATTCGGGTTTGAACGCTCACGCGGAACATTGAGGAAGCCCAGGGGTTCGGAAGTCCTAAGTTCAAGGTGTGCTCCTCCGGGTAGACTTTTCTTTTTTCTTTCCTCAATTGAGGAAAGAAGTTCCCCAAGACGGGAAATTGCGTTTACTCCCAAGATATGGGCTTCAGGATTTGCGTGAAGAATGTCTTCAAGCTGCACCTCGGGCATGCAGCCAGAAACTATGACCTGCACGCCCAGCTCCCCCATTTTACGGATCTTGTAGAGGATCTTTTGTTCTGTAGTATACTTTACTGTGCAGGAATTGCAAATATAAACCTCTGCCTGATCGGCAGTTTCAGGACTCAATAGTTTGTGCCCGAGTCTTTCGACGCTGGCCTTCATTATCTCGGCTGATGCCTGGCTCGCCGAACAGCCAAAACTTTCAAGATAGACTTTCATATTCTAACTCTAAATTCTTTATATGTTTTTAATTCTGCACTTTTTAATTTTCTATTTTTTAATTTTGCACTTTTTAGTTCTCTATTTTTTAATTCCGTGCTTTCTAGCTCTCTATTTGGTAGTTTTCTGTTTTATAGTTCTCTGCTTTCTAATTCTCTAAGTTTAATTCTGTAAGCTTAATTCCGCAAGTTTCTATATTTCTCTTAAAACCGTGTTTCAAAAAAGAAAAGAATGAAAAGAATGAAAGGACTTACAGGTAAAGAGGAGTGTCACGTTTATCCTTTATATAAATACTGTCTGTGAACCTGACAGCTCCAGATGCGCCCATAGAAATCGTGTGTACCCTGGCATCTCCACCGCCGAACAGGTTGACTTCTCGTAGAAAATGACCTGGAGTTACAGCTGTTGCTGAAAAGATCACATCATTCCCGGGCACAAGCTTGTCGGTGTCAAGGATATCGTTCATATTTTGAAGGGTGATTCCCATTTTCTCGAGCCTTGGCATTTTTTCTTCGATCTCCTCGTCAATCTTATTCTGGCTCTTTCCGTTTGCAACTGTTGGAAGCACAAGTCTTGCAAGGACCTTTCCGCCAAGGATTTTAATTGCAGCCGCTGTGAGCACGGCTTCACCTGAACCGCCTGCGCCCATTACCATATGAATACCTGACCCGCGGATTGCAGTTGAAACCCCAGGCATAAGGTCTCCATCACCGATCAGTTTTACGCGGGCGCCTGCTTCCCGAATCTCGGTTATTTTCTGGGCGTGCCTGGGCCGGTCAAGAATTACAACAACAAGCTCTTCAACGCTTCTGTCGAGAGCCTTTGCAACGATCTCAAGATTATGCTTGACAGGAGCATCCAGGTCAATCTTTTCATCAGGATGTTCCTCTTCATAGCGTACTACATCTGGCCCTACAACGATCTTGTCCATGTAGATATCCGGGCCATGGAAAATTCCGCCTCTTTCCGCCATTGCCATGACTGCAACCGATCCAGGACCGCCATCAGCAGTAAGGTTTGTTCCCTCAAGCGGGTCGACTGCGATATCGACTTCAAGGTTTCCCTTTCCTGTTCCTACCTGCTCCCCGATGTAAAGCATGGGAGCTTCATCCCTTTCTCCTTCCCCTATCTGGATTATGCCTTTCATATCAAGCTTGTTCAGCATTCTTCTCATGGAGGCTACTGCTACCTGGTCGGCAAAACTCTTGTTCCCGCGTCCCATCTGGTAGGCTGCGGCAATGGCAGCTGCTTCAGTTACCTGAATAAGTCTGGGCAATAAATCACATTCAATAGGCCCTGCACAATCAATCATCTCTTCTACGGTTTTTGGATGAGGTATAATAATCAACTCCCATTTTCTGCTTATGGATAATCTGCTTCCAGATAATGGAACCTTTTTCAGGCAATTTACTCTTGATATTTAATTGATCTCATAACACAATAGTATATTAATGAATCTATTGGCCCGAACCGGAATCAGGTATTTATGTTATGAAGCATCATCAAAGAAAGTCCTGTAAGTAGAAGGGCCTTCAGGCTTCAAAATAAAGCATACAGATAAGAAGTATAAAAAAATGGCTAAAAAAACCTGCTTAAAACTGTTAAAAAAGCTTAATTTTTAAAGCTTGACTTGAAAAATGACTAAGGCTGGCCTGAAGCATATTAAAAATAAGTTAAAAACAGCAGTTTCTGCTCAGTTCACTTCAAGAGGAAACATCCGTGAGAGTTCACTGTCTTCAACACTTGAAAAATGAGACCCTGGGAAATATAGGGATCTGGATAGCCAAAAAAGGACATAAACTTACGAAAACCTTACCCTATGAAGACTCTCTTTTTCCTGACCCTGAGGAATTTGATTTGCTCCTGATAATGGGCGGCACCATGAGTGTTTATCAGGAAGAAAAATATTCCTGGTTAAAACCTGAAAAAGAATTTGTAGGAAAAGTGATAGAAACCGGCAAACCCGTACTTGGTAGCTGTTTTGGGGCTCAGATGATCGCTGATGTACTGGGTGGAAAAGTCACAAAGAATCCGTATAAGGAAATTGGCTGGCACACGGTACGGTACATGGAAGGGAAAAACCCGAAAGACATCAGAAATTCGGAACTTCCATCCTGCATGTTTCCGGAATTTACCGGTTTTATGTGGCATGGGGACACTTTTGAAATTCCAGCCGGCGCAATGAAGCTTTTTGAAAGTGAGGCCTGCTCGAATCAGGGATTTATCTATAATGGAAACGTTATTGGGCTGCAGTTCCATCCTGAGGCCGACAGGCAGTGGGTAAGAAATCTTATCAAAGTTTCAGGGCACGAGCTTGTTCCGGGGAAATATATCCAGCCCGAGAGGGAGATATACGGACAGGAAAGTTTTTTTGAAAATTCCATGAATCTGGCTTTTTCTCTCATGGACTGGTTTGAAGAAAAATGTAAATAAAAAAGGGTGTGAGTAAGAGCTAATGTGGGCTCGAGAAGGTAGGTGCAAAAAAGAAAGATGTAAAAAAGAGAATAAATTGTAAAAGAGAAGCAAAATGTGAAGAGAAATAAATGTGAAAGAGAAGTAAGGTGTGAAGAGAAATAAAAAGCGAAAAAGACGTTAATCTGCGAAAGATAAGTTGACGAGAAACTCGGGCTGGAGTTTCAGATCATTTTTACTTTGCAAAATCTGCCAGTGCTACTCTCTCAATCACGAGCTCAGGAATGTGCTCTTCGCCTGAAGCTTCGATTTCGGCATCCGTAATCCCGAATACGGAAAGGATTCCCTGCCTTTTGGAATCGGAAAAAGTAAGAAGCTCGGAGCAGGGCTTTTCAATGATTAATTTTCGGACTGCAGAGAGAGCCAGAACCAGATTATCCATTTTTCCTAGCAGTACGAATACGGCATTGTTCTCTCCTTCACGCAACCCTATCGAAAAACTCCTCTCAATCTGCCTTTCTCCAGATGCATACCGCATAATCTCGATTCCGGGATCTTTTGCTATGTTCCTGCCCGCAGCAATTGCCCGAAGAGCTTTTCCCACTGCAAAATGAAGATGCCTTTCACCTGCGATCAGATCTGCGTTTAAGCCCTGAATAATTACTTCATTTTCGGAAGCGATCGAATTTATTGTTTTTAGAAAGTCAGAAAGCTTCGGGATACTTACATTCCCGCAAATTACCTGGATTTCCCTTTGCATTTCCATACTCCTGCCATAGCGTGGGCTCTACAATAAGGATTTCGGTTGTGTGAGAGAAACAAAAAATGGAAAGCATGAGGGAAAAAAGGATGAGATAAGAGAATAAGATTAGGATAATATTTGTCAGTATTCTTTTGTTACTTTTTTCTGATCGCCCTCCTCAATTACTTTGACAAAATGCCTGTCTGAGAGATCTTCTTTTCCGGACCAGAAGATTGCCTTGTGATATTTCCAGGCATTAGGATCAAGTTCAATAATTCCTACATGGACTACAATTTCAAAGACAAACCAATAAGCTGCAACCAAATGTAACAAGCGGAGTAATCCCAAAGCATTGATATCGAAAAAGGACGCAAAATACCAAGTTACGGAAAGTATCCATGACGAAACAGGGATTCCGAAAGGAGCCCAGTCAAGGTTGTAAAGCACTACTCCTGTAATTGCTACAACGACAATTGCTATACTCTCAAGGACAATCAGAATTTTAAGTACAGGATGAAGCTTGGTTACATAATGTCCTGTACGTTCATCATAAACAGTAAAAGCCGGATACCTGCCTTTTCCAAAAAAGTTCTTTATTATGTCAATGAGACGTTCTGCATCAGCTTTTCCGAAAACATAAGAGTCCTTGAAATGCACTATCCTGTCTCTAACACTGCATCTTTCTTCTTTGCAGGAAAAAACGTTGTAAGGAACCAAAATCCAGTTTGCAGCCAGGAAAAAAGGCACAGCAATCATATGCCAGGTTCGAGCTGTTTGAAAAGCCATGAATTCCCAGCCAAAGTAGATTTTGAATCCTGTAATAAGCAGGATAAACATGCTAATAAGATGCACCAGATGAGTAACCCTTTCAAGCCATGTATAGCGTTCAACAATTAATATTCTGGAAGCGGGTCTTTGAGCAGATCGTACCATACTTCCAACCTC
>JAMXLQ010000313.1 GCA_024280975.1 Methanosarcina sp. | reverse complement strand
GGGCCTTCCTGGAACACTTCCGGTGCTGAACAAAAAAATAGTAGAAGCCGCAATTAAAGTGGGGCTTGCTCTTGAAGGAGAGATTGCAGAAGAGACACAGTTCCACAGGAAGAACTATTTCTACCCTGATCTTCCCAAAGGTTTCCAGATCACTCAATATGATTTCCCGATCGTGAGCAATGGAAAAGTCGTAATTGAAGGAGAAGATGGAGAACATACAGTAGGGATCACAAGAGCCCATATGGAAGAAGATCCCGGCAAACTTGTGCACATCGGAAGCATAGGGAAGTCAAAAGGTGTCCTTATCGATTATAACAGATCAGGTGTGCCTCTGATTGAAACTGTTACAGAACCTGATATGCGCAGCCCCAAAGAGGCGAGAAGGTTCCTTGACAAGTTCAGGAATATTCTTGAGTATCTGGATGTTTTTGACGGTAACCTTGAAGGGGCAATGCGCGTGGATGCAAACGTTTCAGTTCACTGGGGTACCCGTGTTGAGGTCAAGAATATTTCCTCGCATAAAGGAGTTGAAAGAGCTCTTCTCTATGAGATTATGCGCCAGAAGAATGTAATCCGGCGTGGAGGAAAAGTTTTACAGGAGACTCGCCACTTCGATGAAGGTAGAGGCGTAACGCTCTCAATGAGGACAAAAGAGGAAGCTGAGGATTATCGCTACTTCCGCGAACCCGACCTTATGCCTATGCGCGTTACCGATTGGATTCCTGCAATTAAAGAGACTCTGCCTGAACTTCCAGACGCCAAACGTGCCCGTTTCATAGAACAGTATGGAATTACGGATATGCATGCAAAGTCTCTTACATCAAAGATTATGCTTGCTGACTTCTATGAAGGCGTCTGTGCAAAAGGCGTGGATCCGAAGATTGCAGCTACCTGGACGGCTGATGTCTTCCTTGGGGAATTAAATTACCGTGACCTTGCAATCTCTTCTTATGACGGGAAGAGAATGGGGTTCATCCATGCAAAAGATCCGAAAATAAAGAATTCTGTTAGGGTTTCCGATATGGTAGAACTGGTTAACCTCTTTGCCGAAGGTAAAATCAGTGACAGGGCTGCAGTTGAAGTCATCAGAGTTATTCTGGATGGCGAGGAAGAAAAAACCCCGTCTCAAATTATCGAAGAAAAGGGTCTTTTCAAAGCCGAAGATGACCTGGTTACTAAAGCAATTGCTGAAACAATCGCCGAGAATGAAGCTGCAGTGCAGGATTATCTCGGAGGCACGGAGAAATCCCTAAACTTCCTTGTGGGACAAGTCATGAAAAAGACAAAAGGTACGGCAGATGCAAAAACTGCACGCGAACTGATAATCAAAGAACTGAAAGGGTAACCCTACAGGGTTCACCTTTGTATTACTTTTTAATTGATGTTTCTTTTTTTAATTGTTTATTCAGTTGGTTTTATTATTTAGGCTGACTCTCTAACCCTGATTTTCGATTCATTTCTTAATACGTTCTTTTTCTAAATGTATATTTAACTCAATCCTAAATTAATAAATCTCAGGCCTGCGATCTTCGAGGATGGAACCAGTTTGCCTGATTTCTCTTGCTTCCTCAAGATCGATTTCCCCGATAAGGACACATTCTTCCGTTCCGGCTTCTGCCAGAATTCGGCCCCATCCGTCGGCAATAAAAGATCTGCCTGGATAAGTTGAGAATCTATCTGTTCCCGCTCTATTACAGGCGATATGTAGCAGTTGGTTTTCAATTGCTCGAGAAAGGGACATAATGCGCCAGGGATATACGTAAAAATCAGGCATATCAGAAGCCGAAACCAGAAGATCTGCTCCTTCAAGGGCAAGTTTTCGGGCAACTTCTGGATACCGGAGTTCGTTACAGACCATAAGCCCTAGGGAAAGTCCATATTTTTGCAGCCGAATAGGATGTATATGGTCTCCAAGTGCAAAGTATTCTTTCTCAAGACCGTAAAGCTGAGTTTTTCGATGGAGGCCAACTATCTTTCCAGATTCGATGCAGAAACCTAGGTTGAACTGCGGGGGGAACAACTTTTCCGAATCCATTGCTGCCTTTTCTTTCTGTTCTATCATTGAGCCTGCAAGGATACATCCATGTTCCTTTGAAAAATCACATAAAGCTTCGAGGGTAGGACCAGAAGCAGTTTCAGCCACCTCAGCTATGCGGTCATAACAAAAACCGGTTGAAAAGACTTCCGGAAACGCGAGCAGTTCAGCTTCTTTCGAAACCGCTTCTTCTGCGAGACACAAGGCGCGCTCAAGGTTTTCCTTCTTTGAGCAAAGTGAGATATTCATCTGTATGCAAGCGGCTTTCATAGCATTCACTCTTCCTTAAAGAAGTATAAGTCGCTTTACTTCATAAATTTATGGCCAATTATGGGCAGAAATCCCGGCGCAAGCTAAGAGTAATTGGGGGAAAAAAATAACAAAGAAGGTTTTTACAGGCGAAATATATGCAATCAATGTAAATTTCAAGTCTAGTCAATGATTTTTATAGCTAAGTCACATTTCTAAAAATAGATCGTGAGTAATTAGAAAAAGGAGAGGACGCAAAGATAACAAGCCAATAGAATATTCTCAGTAAGTTACTCAATCTGTTTTCCTGATAATATTGATACGGCTTCCACAGCTATTTTGAGCGAAATAACTATGGAATGAATCAATATTAATTAATAACTTCTCCGGCTTTTACAGTTTTATGTTAATCGTTGGAGGTTTTGTTGGATTTATGGGAGTTATTTAATTTGATTTTAACAGATTACTCTACTAGATTTTAGGAGGTTTTTATGGAACTTTTGGAATTTAGTTAGCAGATCGATACTTTTTGAAATATTATTACAGATTGATTCCGAGAATTCCTTTGACCTGTCTAGGTGCATGTCCTTTTCTAGTTTATTTATGGAGTCTAGTTTTTGTTGCCTGGACAACCCCAAGGCCTTCCATAATTTCCATCTTCGCGGGAGTGATAAACTTACCGTTGTTTAACGAAAACCCACGTAAAACGGGTTTGTGAGAAGTCTCTTGGGTTACTTCTTTCATTTCTGGATCTCCTTTTCTGTTGCCATAGTCCATTACTAATATTTGGACTACGGAAGTACATTACCGTGATATAGTATAAATAAGTTTTGTTCAAATTGAATTAGTTAATCCAGGAAGGTTCTCACATGTATACAGATTATAGTTGCCCCAAACTCTTAAAAAGAGACGCTCAACCCGACATAGGAAAACCCTTATCAGTTCTAGTCAATCTGTATTCAACAAAAGATTTTTATAACTGTCATTCAGAACAAAAACTTATGGCCATCTCTACATCTAGATACTCTGAAACCGCAACTGTCAGGATCGATTATGAGAAATGTAAGGCCTGCTACCTCTGTGTTAAAGTCTGCAAAGGAGCACCTCTCTACCTTGAAAACGATAAAGTAAGGGTCGACCAAACTCGCTATTTCGGCTGCATCGGCTGTGGGCATTGTGTCGCAGTTTGTCCCACAGGAGCAATCTCGGTCGAAGGAAGAGATATATCCCAGACTTCCTTTATGGATATCCCAACGGAAGAAACCCGAGCAAGGTACGAAGAACTTATGGCTCTCATGCTTGCCAGGCGCAACATCCGGGAATTCGATGATAGAGAGGTTGAACAGGAAAAAATAGACAGGATTCTGGCAGCAGCAAGCACGGCACCTATGGGAATTCCACCTTCAGATGTTGAGGTCTTGGTTATAAACGGAAAAGAGAAAGTAAAGGAATTTTCCGATAACATGTTAGAGCTTATGAAAAGCCAGAAATGGATATTTTCAAAACCCGCACTTCTCCTGATGCGGCCTTTCATAAAGAGGGAAGAGTATGAAGCCCTTGACAAATTCATGTATCCGGCAATCGAAATCTTTGAAGAAATGAGAAAAGAAGATACTGATTATCTGCTCTACGGAGCCCCCCCCTTGCCATGTATTTTCATGTATCTCCTTATGCTGATCCAGTAGATCCCTTTATCACAGCCACCTATGCTATGCTTGCCGCCGAAACCTTGGACCTTGGAAGCTGCATGATAGGAACTATTGGCCCAATATTGGCCCAATGCTGAAAAGTGGAGGCAAAGAAGTGAAAGAGAAGTATGGGATTAATCCTCGAAATCAGCCAGGATTAATGGTCATTTTCGGTTATCCTGCAGTAAAGTACAGACGTGATATCCGAAAAAATCTGGCAAAAGTCCATTATTATTGAAAAGAAAAGACTTTTTTTAAATTACTATTTGAATTATATTATTAACACAAAGCCCATTTTGACGCTATGTTCAGTTTAGCTTCCCCTAACTTCCATTCTAATCTTCCTCAAATTCACAACTTATATTTCAAACTCGCACTCAACTCTCTTTTTCTCCTCAAGATCCTTCCTCACAATAGATACAGCGAGAGCACTCATAGCTCCACATACTTAGCAAGAAAATTGACATGAAAAAGCGAAAGTTCGACCATGTAGGAAAAGAGATCAGGCTTAGAAGTGAAAGAGTTGAAAGGTATGACAATGGACTTGTAAGGTTGGAGTATAAAGTTGAAGAATAACTTAGAAAAATAGTGGATCAATTATTCAACAAATAAATATACTTGAAGTTACAATAATAGTTTGAAATCAAACTAAATTCATACTTAAAACGTGCAAATGTAAATATACCAAAAAAGAAATATTAGTTATTGATGTGAACTTTGATAGGGGGAAATTCCAAAGGAAAAAATATGATTTATTGAATGATATTTTCCCAATTTGAGAATAAAGTTTCCGTTTAGTAGAATTTTGATTGATTTCAAATAAATAAGAATATAGAAATAACACAATTGTATCAACCTGCGGTGTGCAGGAGAAAAAATATATATCTGTATTCAAGACATATACAATTGGTTCTAATCTGTCTAATTTATAAAAATAGGTTCAGAAACAAGAATCAAAGACCGAAAACCCAGACATTAGCCTGGGAGGACGTCGCGTGAGAATTCATGAAGAATATGCTTAAAACTACAATTTTGCTTGCCACCCTTACAGGTCTCCTGGTTCTGATAGGAGATTACTTCGGTGGTACTGCTGGAATGATTATAGCATTCCTGTTTGCAGTAATTATTAATTTCGGAAGCTACTGGTACAGCGACAAGATAGTACTAAAGATGTACAGGGCAAAGGAAGTTTCACCTGCGGAAGCTCCGAACCTGCACAGGATCATTGATGGACTGGTTATGAGAGCAGGACTGCCAAAGCCCAAAGTCTATATCGTAGAATCCTCGATGCC
>JAMXLQ010000312.1 GCA_024280975.1 Methanosarcina sp. | reverse complement strand
CACAGATATAGTTCCGGTTTTTGGGTCAATATTTGTGATCTTTTGCGCAGCAGGGACGATCTTTTTGGCCTGTTTCAGAATAGAGCGGATCTCATCCCAGGAATAACCCTTTGCTCTTGCGCTGTTGAGAACGGAAAGAAGCTCTTCAATAACCTGATAGTTTGCATAGACCATCTCGGCAAGGGTGTTATTTTTTCCGATTTCTTTTTCGAACTTTGCAAGGCTCTCTTCCTGCTGGATAAGTCGCCTTTCATAGACACCAAGAGTTTTCTCTTGTTTCTGAGCTGCTTTTACCTCTTCAACCTGCTCAAGCGCTTTTTTCCCAAAAAACTCATCAAGTGCCGTATTAAACGAATCAAAATATTCTTTTTCAAATCCGGAATAGCGAATAAGGTCAAAAGGAAGCACATCGAATGTTTCCAGCTTTCCGTTAATTTCCTTTTTCACATGTTGAGGCCTGAGCTTCGGAGCCTCACCTTCAACCCCGGTTTCGGGTTTCAGTTCGGCCTCGGATTTAAGTTCAGTTTCAGATCTAAGCTCTGTTTCGGCTTCTGCGAGTCCTTTCTCTCCAGCTCCTGCCCTCAAAAGAGGGAAAAAGAGATCGTGCATTGCATTGCAGAGCTTGGATGCATCCTCTTCAGTTGCTTCCTTTGAAGGCTTCGATTTGTCAATTCCTGCCCTGGCACAGACTTCTTCTGCCAGAACGCCCCCCAGATTGAACCTTGTGGCAACCGTCCGGACGATATCAGCCGTAGATTTAGAAAAAGCTTCCATAAGGTCAGGAATCTTAACCTTCAGAGGGCTTATCTGTGCCTCAGGCAGTTCATAAATTTCCCCACTCCGAAGCCGCCTATCCTTCATAGTTACAGGATTCATAGGCAAGATGATCCTGTTTTCAGAATCAACAATAAGCACGTTCCCAGGGGCAAAAAGCTCCACAATAAGAGTACTCTGCACTCCCCCTCTCTCGATCCCGATCTTTACAATCCTATCAAAGTCATGCTGCTCCACAGATGTGATCCTGCCTCCCATCAGGTATTTTCTAAGCAGCATCGGAAAAGCCTGAGGAAGCGTTGGGCTTGCCCTGAGGTGTTTACTTAGATGAATGCGCTTCCCAGCCTCAATAACCAGGTTGTCCCTACCCTGGTGAAAAACATAAAGGTTGATGCGAATCTCCTCGTTCGTGGGCTGATAGATCTTTCCGATCTTCGCATCAATAATGGATTTGGGACCTACTGACAGCTCGGCAACAACTGCAGCAACGTCGGCGCTTGACATATCCTGTTTCATGAAGTGGATATAATAGAGGCTTTTGGTATAAGCATTACTGAAGAATTTAATGGAATTAGATTAAAGCGAAGCGACTCAGCACTCAGGCTCGGCGGCCTCGCAAGCTTCGAGCCTTCGGGCTTCGCCGGATTATTTTTCTATATCCAGTATAAGTGGTAAAGTAGAAAATAGTTACAGTTTCCTCAGAAGACGGAAGCCAAAATTGCCGATTTGGACGGCGGCCTCGCCACTATTGCGGCTAGCTGACCGACAGCGCTTGGAGTTGCCGCTCCAGCTGCCACCCCGTATCACACGGTAGGGACTATTTCCATCTTCCCAAGCACTACCATCAGAAGGAGCTCCTTCATAATTATAATGCAACCTATCCTGAACCCATTCCCAAACATTACCATTTACATCATAGAGGCCCCAAGAGTTAGGCTTCTTCTGGCCAACGGGATGAGTTTCAGAACCTGAGTTTTGATCATACCAAGCATATTCATTCAGTTTTGAATCATCGTTACCAAAAGAATAGCTTGTTTGCGTACTGGCTCGGCAGGAGTGTTCCCACTCGGCTTCTGAGGGTAGGTGGTATTTGTCAGTCTCTTCCTTTTCATTCAGCTTTGTGATAAATTCCTGAGCATCTTTCCACGAAACATTTTCTACAGGCCGATCTTCACCCTTGAAGTTTGAAGGATTATATCCAATAATTTTTTTCCACTGTTTCTGAGTGACCGGATATTTACCCATATAAAAAGAATATTCAATTGTTACTTTGTGGACTGGACCTTCATCATTATACCTGCCCTCCTCTTTAGAAGGCGAACCCATCATAAATTCTCCAGCTGGAACAAGTACAAATTCCATACCTGTGTAAAGGCTGATGAAGGTTTTGGGGATTTCGTGCTTTTCGATATCTTCAGGAATATCAATAGGCCCATATTTCGAGTTTCTGAGATTAGAAATGTTAACGTTTTCCTTTTTATGTAAACTTCCAGAACTTACATCTATTCCTTTAAGGTGCTGTATGGCGTCGATGTAATTTTCGGGGGAGATAGATCCTTCCAGAAAAGAGGTAAGTAGACCATATATAATTTCGTCAACAGACTCGAGGGTACTTTGAGCCTCATAATATTTTCTCAGGACTGTCAGGGATTCATTAAGTACTGGATGAGGAAGTTTGTATGTAGTGTATTTATCGAATAAATTTATCTTCATAGAAGCATACTCATTTTCTCTAATTTTTAGAGGGTTTTTTCCAATGAAAATTGTTCCTTCTATGTTCCCTTCCTTTTTTGGGGACTGGGAACAGCTTCCAGTTGTCATTTCAAAAGCATAGTCGTACAAATTGTCGATGGATATGTAACCTTCACCTTGCTTATCAGCTTGACCTTTCTCAAGTCCCTCTATCAAATAGTGAGTGAAGACTCCATGCCCTAACTTCTCTTCCTCTTTTGCAGTCGGGGAACCGGTCAATCCGGTTGAAGTGAGAATGACTGTGCCTGAACCGGAATGTTTTTTCAAAGCTTCCATTACATCAGAAGTATCCCTTATTCCGGCAGAACCGCTGTAACAGCAATCAAGGATTATGATTACAGATTTTCGAGAAGGATATCGCCTTCATTTGTTAATAAAATCAAAAGTTAATGAGGTTGCCAATAAGGTATCCTCTTCTGTATCATTGAATAGAAGACATAAATCATTTTCAAAGTCTTTTTTTCCATGTCCAGAAAAATAGATAAAAACAAGATCGCTGTCTACCCTTTTAAGGATCTTCTCAACTTCCACCAGAGCTTGCTTACTTGTTCGATCGACCAGATCAATAACTTCATCAAATCCACAGATATACTTATTCAGCAGAACTTCTTTAATAGAAAGAGCATCAGCTACTGCAAACCTCAGTTCTTTATCCGAATTTGGATAATTATTTCCAATAACAAGCCCGACTCTTTTGCCAGTCATGATGCCAGCACATGATATTATTTATTAGACTTCATGAAACAACTCAGGCCTTCGCATACTGATATCTGTGGGTTTTCTTCAAAAAATTTAGATAATTTCGCAAGCGGTAGTTTTGATATTTTAACTGTGCTTCCGTCAGGGCATTTTAGTTCAATTTCAGCAGTTGGCCTGTGCTCAAGCCACGTTTTTATCGCTTCAAGAATTACGTTTGCGAAAACTTCTCCTGTTATCCCAAAAACTGCAAGTGTACTGAAAACAGTTGCTAAATCGGCTCGCTCTCCTTCTGAACCCCTAACATTCAAAGGTTCTATCCAGCCATCAGGTATACTCTTGCAAATTGAACTGTAAAACTGACAGCACTGTTCCTGCCAGTATTCCGAGGAATAATCAGCATCTCCGGATTTCAATGTGAGAGAAAAATCAAACTTATCAGAAAATCCTTGCATTTCGCCACCACTATTCCACAATCGAAAACTTATATTTTCTTTAGGGATATATTGTTTGCGATTTTTACTCAGCAGGAAATAAAAATTTTACAAAAAAGAAGAATTATCTATAAATTATTCATATGAGTTAAAAATTAAGCATCAATTGTAAAAAGGGAGAAAGTTATAGCTTTCTTAACAGGCGAAAACCAAGGTTGCCAAAATGACTCCCAAGTTTTCGCCTAAAACGGCCAGCAGAACGGCAAAATTCAGGATTACAATACCAGCTGCCCCCACGAGAAACCCGATCTAAGCTACTTTCTTCTTCCCACGTTGTTCCATCGAAAGGAGCCCCATTGTAATTATCATGCCACTCGTCCTGTACCCATTCCCAGACATTCCCATTCATGTCATAAAGTCCCCAGGGATTTGGTTTCTTCTGGCCGACTACATGAGTTTTAGAACCTGAGTTTCCAGCGTACCATACATGTTCATTAAGTTTTGACTCATCGTTACCAAAAAAATACTTTGTTTTTGTGCCAGCTCGGCAGGCATACTCCCATTCGGCTTCAGAGGGAAGACGATATTTGTCAGTTCCTTCAGTTTCATTCAACTTTGTAATAAATTTCTGAACATCTTCCCAGGAAACCATCTCAACAGGTCGATCTTCACCCTTGAAGTGTGAAATATTGCTGTCCATTATCTTATTCCATTGTTTTTGCGTGACAGCCGACCTACCAAGGTAAAAAGAGTTTTGAATTTTGACTTTATGGACCGGAGATTCGGAATCTGATCTGCCTTTCTCTTCGAAAGGTGATCCCATATCAAATTCCCCGGCCGGAATCAGTACAAATTTCATACCTGTAAAAGGGCTGGTAAAAATACCAGTATCATCTGGATTATCAGCTAGTCCAAAGATAGATGATTCTTCAGGTTCTTCATTTTTAAGGTAGTATCGAACTGTGTTAATATAATTTTTAATACTGGATTTGCTTCCCACAATACCCACTCCCCAATCTTCTCGTAAATCTGTCAGTTTTTATTCTCAACTTATATTTGTCAAATTTTACCATCAGTCTCTATTTTTAGACTCAGTTCTTCAGATTCTATAGCATTTATTATTGTTATGTTAAAATTAAACTTTACTGCTAAGAACATCTTGACCAAGAAACCGATATGTGCTCCGTCATAAAAAAGATAGATCTAAAAAGGTAGATCTGAATTAGAGCAAACTGTTAAACTATTTTAAAAAATTAGTATAACCAAAAGAAAAATATGAGAGATTCATCTTAGGAAAGCAAACTACGCCCTGTTAACCAAATCTGTGATAAAATTGGTAAACCAAATCCCTACTTAAAGTCACTATAATTCTAAACCAAAACCTTAATCAAAAACCTGAGCAAAATCACAAAAATAATCCTTGAAATCCCTAAAATAAATCTCTTGATCAGAATCCATAAACAAGCCCTAATCAGAATCCATAAACAAGCCCTAATCAGAATCCTTAAGCTAAAACCCCGATTAAATCCCTAATTAAGATCTAAAATCCCAGAAGCCCTGAAACCATGGACAGTCGAACCGCCCGTTTTTTGAAAACTCGCTTCCAAAACTACTACAAAAATGCCGAAATAGATCTCCCTGATCATCTGCCTAACAGAGAATGGGCTTTTATTTTCTATGACGATATGCCTGAAAAGATGATGCACAGGCACAAAGCCTTCGGCTC
>JAMXLQ010000311.1 GCA_024280975.1 Methanosarcina sp. | reverse complement strand
TACGGCCATTGCCATTATTTTCATAACTCCTGGATCTCGCTCATCGAATTCTGCAGTAAGGATTTCCGAGTCCCTATCAACTCCGAGGGTTAGCTGGGTCAGGTCGTTTGAGCCTATGGAAAAACCATCGAAATATTTGCTGAATTCGTCAATTCGAAGAACGTTATTTGGAATCTCACACATAACATATACTTGCAGCCCTTTTTCTCCTTTCTTTAGCCCATTTTTCTCCATTTCAGCAATTACTTTCTGCGCTTCTTCAACGGTTCTGCAGAAGGGAATCATAACAATAAGATTTTTAAGCCCCATTTCTTCCCTAACTTTTTTCAGAGCTCTGCACTCAAGGGCAAAGCCTTCCCTGTAACGCTCATTAAAGTAACGGGAAGCTCCCCTAAAACCAAGCATGGGATTATCTTCCTTCATTTCAAAATAACTGCCCCCAAGGAGGCTTGCATACTCATTGCTTTTGAAGTCACTTGTGCGGACTACAACATCCTTAGGGTAAAAAGACGCAGCAATGGTTCCGACACCTTGAGCAAGCTTATCTACGAAATATTCTTCTTTATTTTCGGAATTTTGAGTAAGTTTTTCAATTTCCTCAAGGACTTTAGGGTCTTTGACCTTTTCGGGATGCACCAGAGCCATTGGATGGATCTTGATATAGT
Source organism: Methanosarcina sp. (assembly GCA_024280975.1). Classification (GTDB taxonomy): domain Archaea; phylum Halobacteriota; class Methanosarcinia; order Methanosarcinales; family Methanosarcinaceae; genus Methanosarcina. The sequence continues at coordinate 5,894 of JAMXLQ010000311.1, read as the reverse complement.
TTGAGATAATAAATTCCTGCCTTGCAAGCCCAATTCCGTCGTTTGGGATCATGGAAAGGCTAAAAGCCTCGTCAGGATTTCCAAGATTCATCATAATTGCGGTTTTAGGGCGTTTTGTATCTTTAAGTTTCAATGTATCTTTGTGGAAAGGAAGAATTCCCTCGTACACAATTCCCTCTTCACCTTCCGCACAACTTACGGTAATTTCCCGACCTGTCTCGAAAACTTCGGTTGCGTTGCCTGTTCCCACAACTGCCGGAATTCCCAGTTCCCGGCTAACAATTGCGGCATGAGAGGTTCTACCTCCCTGGTTCGTGACAATTGCAGCCGCTATTTTCATCACAGGCTCCCAGTCTGGAGTTGTGGAATCAGCAATCAGGATCTCTCCCTGTTTAAAATAAGGCAGATCTGAGACATTAGGAATTACATGTGCCTTTCCAGCAGCAATTTTGTCTCCTATGTTCTTGCCTTTTGCAAGGACATTAGATTTTTTTTCGAGCACATAAGTTTCCAGAATGTCTCTGCTTTTCTGAGATTGTACAGTCTCTGGTCTTGCCTGCACTACAAAGAGTTCACCTGTAATCCCGTCCTTTGCCCATTCGATATCCATGGGCATAGATTTCTTATTTTTACTTGAGTAATAATCTTCAATGGTAATAGCATACCATGCAAGCTTAAGCACTTCTTCGTCATTGATGCAGAAGCGATGTCGATCAGCCTCAGGAACATTTACATTCCGTGTAAGCACTTTGGAGCCGCCCTGCCCATAGATCATCTTAATTTCTTTATCCCCTACATTCTTCTCGATAATCGGCTTATATCCCTCCCTGAAAGTTGGTTTGAAAACGTAAAACTCATCCGGATTGACCTGTCCCTGCACGATATTTTCCCCAAGCCCGTAGGAGCCGGTGATGAAAACTACGTCCCTGAAACCGGTATCCGTATCCAGAGTAAATATAACCCCACTGGAAGCCAGATCAGACCTGACCATTTTCATTATCCCTATCGATAGTGCCACTTTAAAATGATCAAAGTGATTTATTACCCGATAGGAAATAGCCCTGTCAGTGAAAAGAGAGGCAATACAGCGTACGCAGGCATCTCGAAGCGCGGGGTAACCCCTGATGTTAAGGAAAGATTCCTGCTGTCCAGCAAAAGAAGCCGTGGGAAGGTCTTCAGCTGTAGCCGAACTCCGTACAGCTACATCTGTATTTTCTCCATACTGCTCACATAGATGGTCATACCCTGATTTAATTTCCTGCCAGAGGTCGTCCGGAATTCCTGCCCCAAGGATCAGGTCCCTTGCAGCCTTTCCTCTTTTTGCAAGCTCAGCTACGTTTGAGGTATCAAGCCCTTCCAGTGTTTGCTTGAGTTTATCAAGAATCCCTCCGGCTTTGAGGACATGCCAGTAGGCTTCAGCAGTCACTGAGAAACCGTTTGGGATCTTTATTCCCTTTGGAGTAAGTTCCCTGTACATTTCTCCGAGAGAGGCATTTTTCCCGCCCACAAGCGGAACATCTTCAATCGAAGTCTCATCAAACCAGCGTATGTACTTACTTTTGTTCTCAGACATTTTCCATAAATCCCCTTTAAAATTTTTATGTTCAAAACAATTACGAAACGTATCTAAGGTCTCATGTATTAGTTAGAACGTTCCCCCAGAGCGTACAGGATATTTTGTAATCAAGAGGCTCCACTACAATTTATGTATCGATGACAGAAATGAATTTCCCCTAGTCAGGATGGAATGATGAATATGAAAGCCTTAGAGAGGTATACAAATTTTATTCGGGGACAAAAGATGAGTTACTAAAATTTACGGATTCATTAGTGGAACAAATGGTTCCAATTGCAAAAACTGCAATTAAGAAGTTAGATCAATTTCAGAACGGTGAAATTGATGAAAATGAGTTTCTTGATTATATGCACAAAGAGCTACCAATTGAATGTGAGTTATATTCCCTGTCTATGGAAAGAAAATCTGCAACGTATGAATCTAATGAGTATATCCAAAGGTTTGACGGTTTATTTGCAATAGTTGATAATATGTTCATGTATTATTCAGTTGAGTGCACTGATACGTGGTCTAATGAAAAATAAGAGAGTACTAATGAACTTAGATAAAGATCATTTTTATGAGGAATTGGCTGAATTAAATTACGAAAGAAAAAAGTTAAAATAAATTTGAGAGAAGTTAAACATGCAGATTTAATTCTTTTAAGATAAATTTCTGACCTTGAAAAATTCGTGTTTTGCACGATATATGAAATTAATCACTTTCATTTCATCTTTGAAACCATCAGAGCCTTTAAGCCCAGAACTGACATCTACACCATATGGCTTTACAAACCGTATAGCTTCTCCAACATTTTCTGGAGTCAGACCTCCTGCTAAAATAACTGGTCGTGGTACCTCTTTAACGATGTTTCTACTAATGTTCCAATCGTGGACTAAACCTGTTCCACCTACTTTATCATTGGCTAAATCAAGGGTATCCAGGATGAAGGCATCTACCACAGATTCGAAGGGTTTCATAGCGTGAACAACTTCTGACCCGTTAACATGAAAGTTTTTGATTATTTTTATATGAGGAAGGTTTTTACGCAGCGATATTATACTATCAACTGTACAATCAGAATGCAATTGTATAGAAGTAACACCTGTTTCACGCGCTAGATTAGAGATTTCTTCAGCATCATCCAGTTCTGTAACTAGAACTGGCGAAATATAAGGTGGGCATTCTTTCACGATTTTTTGGGCTAAACTTTTGTCAATAAAGTCATCTGAATTATGTTTTTGTCCCACTACTAATCCAATCGAATCAGCTCCACAGTATGCAGCCATAACAGCGTCTTCGACCCTTTTAATACCACAAATTTTTATTCTCATGATTCATTCCTAAAAAGTCTTTGATATAACTCATTCCGTACCTGCCCACTCCAGGTTATCAGTAGCCAGAAAGCAGGCAGGAAACCGGACAGGATGCAAGCAAGAAATGACACATAGATATGCGTGAGGACCAGACTCACCTAGTCTAAAGTCGACCAGAAAGTAGGCAAGACATTCTTGCCAGTTTCTCCAAATTCTCACCGGTGTCTCTTATTTTTCAAAAACCCTGCCATCTCCTTATTTTAATCGTTTTAATGTTTTTAATATGCACATCTTCATGAACAGATCTCAAAAAGTTTAGTTTGCTACACTCCTCAAACACATCACATTCCCAACATATCTCAATCCCTCTTTTCTCGCAGCATTTCTTATTTTACAAAAAAGTGGATCACCTTCATTTTTGCAGCCTTTATTGCATCTAAAGTTTACCATTGCACACAGTACCTTATAACACTTGTCATAATCACTGAAGGATTTCCCAAGCGTGATTGCCAAAGATTCAGCAGTTTTCTGTACTTAGACTTTCTCAACTCTGCTCTTAAGTCTCTGGTTAGGTTGGGAATCTTTTATTGAAAGCCGTGGCAGTCAAGATAGCATAATCCACAATAGGCAACAAATTTTCATCAGATTTTATCCCATCCGGCATAACCGATATCTCACTTCTGTCACAATTTATTTATTTCTACATATACCTATTCTATCGCTGTGCATTGAAATGGTAAAAATAAACATGGAAAATATATTCATAAATTGAGTTTTGACACGAAAAGAAACTCTTGCCTGCAGCAAAAAAAGAAGGTCTTTTCTAAAAACTCAAACAAAGCTGCCAAGAGATAAGCTAGAGAACAGGTCAGAGAAACTCAGTAATTCCCCACAGAATAACTAACTGTAGCGAACATACCCCGTTGCTTGCAGCAGGGTGCGCCAGCGCAATCTTACAGATATGCCAGTGAGTCTTCTTGTGCTCAGGGATTTCAATAATGTTTCCCACAATCATATTTTCACTCCCTCTAAGAAAGGTACTCTCTTGAAAACATTTCTATGGTCAGAAGGAAGTAAGAGAGGAGAAGGGGGCCTATAACAATTCCTATTAATCCAAAAAGAGATACCCCTATGACAATACCTAGCAGGGATAGAAAAGGATGAATTTCCCCAACTCTTTTCTGGATAATGGGCCTGAGAATATTGTCAATTATACTTATAAAGAGCCCTGTAGCGAGGATACCAACTCCTGCAGTATAGTCCCCCAGGAGGAACTGGATAATAGTTGCAGGAACCCATACTAAAGTTGATCCAAAAACGGGCACAAAAGAAACAATTGTTGCGATAAAACCCCAGAGGATGGCTCCCTGGATTTTAAAGATGAGAAAAGTAATGGTAAGAAGTGCACCCTGGACAAGGGCTATAGCTCCGCTGGAGGTAATAGTTGTCCGGACAATTCTGCGGAACTCATCCATAAGAGTGTCTGTATTTTCTTCATTGAATGGAATTGCAACATAAACTTTATGTGCGAAAGCTGAATCCTCCCCTGTTAAAAGATAGTAAAGCAAAAAATACATTAGTAGAAAGCCTATGGACTGGTGGCTCAGGCTCTGGATTGAACCCAAAATGAAATTGCTTGAGTAATTGACGGCTTCAGAAGCGATGTCCATAATTCTTTCCTGTATCCTCGTCTGGATGGCACCAGTAGGAATATCCAGCTTTGAAAGATAATGAGTGAGAGATTGACCACCAGATTGGATAGATACAATAATAGACGCTTGATTAAGTAAAAGCTGCTGGATTTCATTAACTATTATACTCATAAGAAAGAATAATGGAATCAGTACAACAAATATTGAAACAATTATAACCAACGCTGCTGCAAATTGATTTTTAATTCTGCATCTCTTTACAAAAAAGTGATAGAGAGGCCTGAATATAATATAAAGGATAAAAGCCCCAAAAAAATAGTTTAGGTACGGAAGTGTAGCATAAACAATAGCTGCAGTCAGGATGATAATGATTAGTAGGGCCAGAGCGATTTTTGCGGTTCTTTCCATTTAATCTCAAATGGATTTTCTATTATAAAAAACATACAAGTTTAACAATCCTTTTTTCTGCCTAAAACTGACTTTTGATATTTTTTTAAATTAGCAAAATTTGTCATTGAGTTATTCAAAATTAGATGTTTAACATCTAGAATGACATCTTTGTAATCTAAAATGTATTTTCAGTTTTGTAATCTGCTATCTTTGTGATGCCTCAACTTGCACATAGATACTGTTTTTCATTATAAGTGATGTGACTTTCAGGCTCAAATTCAAAGTTTCACAATTAAAAATTGAATTAAAAAGAGATTCTGGAACTGAATTCTTTATAAGGTTCGCAGTACCAATATGAAATGGAACAAAATAGTAAAACAGAATTCCCGTACAATGATCAGTTGACGAGAATTAATACAATTATGTATCAACTATGTTCTTACCTTTTTCTAGGTAGAAGGTGGCTTTGAGCGAGCTATTAACCGGCATATGGAAAAAACTGTCCGCACCTAAAATATCCAATTAAATCACAAACATAAAACTAAGAAAAGATTTCTCTATTCTCCTTATATACGACTTTTTTTCTTTATCCCAAAACCCACTTTCCTTCGAATTTCAATAGCAGAAAGATACATAGATATAAATTATATGGTTGTTCAAAACAACTGATAAATTTAGTTGTAGTTATTTTTTTATGAGATTCTGGAAAATGACACAGTTTGAAAATAAATTACGAAAGTACTGATGCTTAGTATATAAAGAAGGGCCCGATTTATCTTGTGTCATACTATTCAAATTTTTCTTAGCAGTGGTATTATTTTGCGTAATGTACTAATATTAACTTTCAAAACTTTTTTTGAGCAATGAGGTGACTTTATAACACACTATATTGTATTGTACAGTAGACTCTCAAGGAAAAACGAGAGAGTAAAATAAACAATAAATCGAAATATAAAATTAATGGGGAATGATGTATGGAGA
>JAMXLQ010000310.1 GCA_024280975.1 Methanosarcina sp. | reverse complement strand
TTCAAAAAGAGACTTTTATCGGTAAACATGAAGCTAAAATGGATTTCTAGATGATGATACAGTAATCCAGTAAACCAGTAAATTCGGAGCACAATAAAGAAAAATGGCAAAATCTAAAATGGCAAGAAGTCTGAAACAACATAAAAACCTCCATTAAGGATCTGCAGTAGGGTTGAGAGAGGCCCTACTTTAGTTCCTTTGTTTCTCTTCTTAATCTGATCTTTTTTAAGGATTCATTCTCGGAGTAAGCCTCAATCTCCATAAAGAATTAGAAGAATAAAGCTCAGGATTCCAGCAATACATAAAAACAATTTGTTTTATCTAGGAATAACATTTACGGTTTTGGAGAGATACCAACGGCCCCGAAAGTATATTTTATGGGAATCGCTAAAAAAGTATTTAAATAAGTTGAATAAATATGAACGGGTATATCCTGTCGTGGTTAATTTTTGTAGTTTGTTTGATTTTTCGGGTGTGATCTTGTAGATGTAGTCCAGAGCAGGCCCGTTCACTATGCTATTGATTCAAAACTCAGATTGGTTATATAAATATTTGGATACTATTATATTAGGTTGCCTTTTTGTACAAACTATGGGAGCATTTATGGTTCAAATACGAATTTTTATCCAGCTCTTGTCCATACACCCAAAATTGAGTTTCTTTTTCCACCAACTCTTTATTCATATTTTCTAGGCCGGCTTTATGTTCCAGCTTCATTGCGGTTAGTTTCGTTAACTGTTTTTTTTATCCGGACTTCTTGTCCTTTTTGTCCCAAATATTCAGTACATTTTTCTTCCTTTTTTACAGTTTTTCTTCCCCAACATGTTTATACTATAAGGTTTTTTCCTATCTATACATTATCTGTACATTATACTTGATTCCTATCTATTGATTATTTATACATTATACTTTACGCTCATCGTGAAACTTTAGGAGACTTGTAATGAGAAGCTCTATTATCAAAGAAGGACCGGAACGTGCCCCCAACCGTTCACTTCTAAAAGCGACAGGGGTCACAGATTCCGAGATGAGGAAGCCGTTTATTGCAGTTGTAAATTCGTGGAATGATATAATTCCTGGCCATATTCATTTGAATAAGCTTGCTGAAGCCGTAAAAGCTGGAATCAGGAATGCTGGAGGAGTTCCTTTTGAATTCCATACCATAGGAGTCTGCGATGGAATCGCAATGGGCCACGAAGGTATGAAATATTCCCTCCCCAGCAGAGAGGTTATTGAGGACACAATAGAACTTATGGTTAAAGCCCATCAGTTTGACGGCATCGTCCTTATTCCCACATGTGATAAGATTGTGCCAGGTCACCTTATGGCAGCAGGCAGACTTGATATCCCTGCAATTGTTGTAACTGGAGGGCCAATGCTTCCGGGTTATGTGGATGATAAATACACAGACCTTATCTCGGTTTTTGAAGGGGTGGGTGCTTACAGTGCAGGCAAACTCTCAGAAGCTGATCTTAAAAGGCTTGAAAATCTTTCCTGTGCAGGAGCTGGATCCTGCGCAGGGATGTTTACTGCAAATACTATGGCCTGTATGACCGAAGCCCTTGGTCTGAGCCTTCCGGGCTGTGCAACTGCCCATGCAGTGGATGCAAAAAAGGTCCGCATCGCCAAGGAATCCGGTGAGCGTATCGTCGAAATGGTTAAAGAGAATTTGACTCCCAGAAAAATTGTCACTTTTAAGTCTTTTGAGAATGCTATTATGGTGGACATGGCCATTGGAGGTAGCACTAACACTACCCTACACCTTCCTGCCCTTGCTCACGAATTCGGGTTGAATCTATCTCTTGAGAAATTTGATGAACTTAGCAGGACAACGCCCCATCTGATTTCCCTGCGCCCTGGAGGTCCGAATTTCATGCTTCATTTTGACAGAGCAGGCGGAGTTCAGGCAGTTATGCAGAGGCTTTCCCCTAAACTCCATCTGGAACAACTTACTGTTAACGGAAAAACCATTGGGGAAAATCTGAAAGAACTGGATATTGTAAATCCGAAACTCAATCAAGAAATTATTGCAACTCTCGAAAAACCCATCCATGCCGAAGGAGGCATTGCAGTCCTTAAAGGCAGCCTTGCTCCTGACGGTTCAGTTGTGAAACAGGCAGCTGTTGACCCGAAAATGCGCGTCCATACAGGCCCTGCCAAGGTTTATGATTGTGAAGAAGATGCTATGGAAAGCATTCTTGCAGGCAATGTAAAACCTGGAGATGTTGTGATTATACGATACGAAGGTCCGAAAGGTGGCCCTGGCATGAGAGAAATGCTTGCAGCTACGGCTGCAATAGGAGGAATGGGCCTTCTAGAGTCAGTAGCTCTGATAACTGACGGACGCTTTTCCGGAGGCACCCGCGGGCCATGTATAGGACATGTCTCTCCTGAAGCCAGTGAAGGAGGGCCAATTGCCCTGGTAAAAGACGGGGATATGATCGAAATCAATATTCCTGAAAGAACTCTAAATCTTAAGGTCTCAGAAGAAGAGCTTAAGCAGCGTAAGGCGGTCTTCGTACCTCCAAAAAAGAAAGTTACAGGTTACCTTGCCAGGTACCAGCGCTCTGTCCATTCCGCAAACACAGGCGGGATAGTGGACTGAGCTTTAGACAGTTACTTGAAGTTTTCTATTTTCTGAGGGTCTTGTCCCTCCCTTTTTAATTTTGTCCCGGGCTGACCCTCTATTCTAGAATTCTGGAGATTTGTGTACGCTTTATAATTTTCAATTAAATTTTGTACTGTCATTTCTTATTTTTATGAACTTTTTCTGACCGTAAATCAGCCATCTTGAGCGAAGCGAAAAGGGCCCCGTGCTCCCGAAGCGGAACTCGGGTGGCGCAAGTCGGCATTCACATCCACTCGTAATGCATCAAAACTTCAGGATTAAAGCTCTGCATTAAACTGTTTTCCGTATATCCAAAAAAGAGGCATCCACTACAATTTTTGACAATTTCCTTTCTGTGTTCTTCCGAGTTTTCCCAAACGCTTTCAAAGCCGTCCCAGATTACGTTTCCAAGGGACTCGTTATGCACACGGCAAGTCTCCAGAGTGCCATCATGCGTCACATTCATAATGATTCCGCTGGCCCTGCATCTGTAGTCCATTTCCCCGTCCTTGACCATTTTGAGGTATGTTATAGAATTGATTATCGGATAACGCTGCTTCTTAAGTTCGATTATAAGGTCAACTGTTTTGCGGAACTTCCCCATGTCACGGATTCCAATTTCGTTCCAGATTTCTTCACTGATTCCGGGAAACTCGTGGACAGGCTCAAAGGAAACCTTTACTCCCAGCTTTTTTGCAAGTAATATAAGAGTCTCGATATCTTCCAGATTTTTTCCTGTGAGTACGCAGTTCATCAGAATAGGATTCCTCTTTTTCTGGAGTTTTCTAACTTCGATAACTTTTTTTAAGCCTCTCAGCAGGGTTTCGAAATCCATTCGGCGAATCTCTTTATAACTTTCGATCCCATCCACTGATACCGAAAGATAGTCCACATCCCTTAGCTCTTCAGCTCTTTCGTAGAGCAGCTTTCCGTTTGTGACCATGGAAGTTATCATTCCGAGTTCTTTGGCATGTGCCATAATCTGGGGCAGATCCATTCTAAGAAGAGGCTCTACGGTCCAAGCATTGTAGACTCCGATTCCGAATTCTCTTGCGTCGTCTAACAATTTGAGAATCTCTTCTTTAGTCGGCTCCTCCCCGGTTTTCTTCCAGTACTCACAGAATTTGCAGCGCATATTGCAGCGTGCATTTA
>JAMXLQ010000309.1 GCA_024280975.1 Methanosarcina sp. | reverse complement strand
AGTATACCAAGTACGCTTCCAGCAGTCAATTCAACCAGTTTGAAGTAGTTCGCCAAGTAAAGCACTGCAATGAGTACCAGTGTCAGAAGCCAGGAATAAGTTATCCCGTAAGCTGCTAGTTTTTTTGTCCTTTCATCCCTGTCAGGAAGGTCACCCTGCCTGAAGAGCCTAAAAGCTGTCAGAATAAAGAGAATTAGCCCCATGCTGATGAGAAAACTTGAAACCGAGGCTTCATGTTTATAATAAGTTGCTGATACTATTCCGGCAAGCAGAATGATAATTCCTAAAGCAAGCTTGTACACATATCTCTTTTCTATATTTTTCATATTTATCCCTTTGAATAATCTTGATTTTAATAAGCGTAGCCCAGCGGAATCTACTTTATTTAACACCGAGATATTGTTTCTTATTTACAACATATTATTAGATATTAGTAACATTTAATTAGATTTATACAACATTTAGTTAGATTTAGATAACATATGTTAGATCCATATAACATATACTAATATTTAAAATTTGTCAATCTTGATATAACTAGAAGTAATATTCGGGAGATGTGAGATAAAAAAATAGCTGAAGTAAATCAAAAACAAAACATCTTATAAGGCAGAAGATCCCTTAAAAAACAGAAGATTTTTAAGTACAGGTTCTGGAGCAGATTAAAATGACCCTTGTTATCGCTTTTATCGGGAAAAACGGTGCAGTAATGAGCGGAGACCTGCGGGAAATCACATTTGAAGGAGATAAGCCAGACAGGGAGAAGCTTGAAAAAGAACTTTACAGCGGGGCAATAGTCACGGATGACGAACTCGCAAAAAAGGCCCGCGAATTCGGGGTTGGAATAACTGTTACGGACTGCAAAAGCAAGATTTCGGAGAGAGACGGCATTTTAATAGGGGAAGTGTCCTCAATTGAAGACGGGGTCGTTAAAAAAAGAAGATTGTACGCCTCAGCCGGAAACTACGCGATTGCCGAGCTCAGAGATTCCGAGATAACCTTAACCTCACACGCAAAAGGAAGTAATTTAATAGTTCTCGGAAACGATTTCACAAAGCAGGTAGCCAATAAATGCTTTAAGGAGAACTGGACGAAGAAGAGCACTTTTCAGGATGCCGTAAAAATTCTCATGCTCTGCATGGAAACAGCAGCCAGGAAAACTGCTTCTGTGAGCAAACAATTCTATCTGATTCAGACTACCTCAAATGTTGACGTTTTAAAAGTTGTAGAAAAGGACCGAAATAGCTGAAAGGCAGAAGAAATAAATGAAAAGGCGCAGAATCTCTTTTCCAGGATTTTTTTGCCTGTTTCGTTACTTATTCACCTATTTTTTGCCTGTTTCTTTGCTTATTCACCTACAAAAAGTTCGACGAATTCGAATTTTGTCACATCGAACAGGCCTTTATCTCCCAATTTAAGTTCAGGAATTACAAGAAGCGACATAAATGAAAGCGTCATAAAAGGCGACATAAGCGAGGTTCCCAGTTTCCGGGCTTCTTCATTTAACTGCTGGTACCTTGCAGCTACTTCTTCTCCGCCCAAAGTGCTCATGAGGCCTGAAACCTCCAGTGGAAGATCAAAAAGATTCTCTGCGGTTCCAACAACGATTCCCCCCCGGTTTTCCACCAGCCTGTTGACGGCTTCAACTATGTCCTCATCAGTTGCTCCGACTGCAATTATATTATGACTATCGTGGGCAATGCTGCTCGCAATAGCCCCTTTTTTCAGGCCTATATTCTTGATGAAACCAATCTGGACAGGGTCATTGGCATACCTGCTCAGGACAACCATTTTCAAAATATCACGTGCAGTGTCCGAAACCAGATTTCCGTTTTCTAGTTTTGGAATAACTAATTCCTGGCCTGTGACCAGTTCGCCGTCCTGAGCAACTATCACTCGAATTTTTTTCCTCGGTTCCTCGTTATTCTCAGAAGCAAACACTGGCAGCTTTACATCGTCAATTGAAATTTTGCCTCTCTTGAAAACGTTTTTTGCAGGAGCTTTTTCAACTGAAAAAAGAACCTTTCCGTTATCGTAAACACAATTTCCGTCAACAAAGGTCTTCAACACATTGAGCGATTTCAGGTCGTCCACGATAATGAAATCGGCAGGATCTCCCTCGCGCAGCAGTCCGACATTGATCCCGTAGTGTTCCATCGGATTAATCACCGCGGCCCTGATGAGGTTATAAATATCAAGTCCTTTATCCTGTCCACGCCTGAGAAGCTTATCGATATGCCCCTCATGTATCAAAGCGTCTGGATGGGAATCGTCGGTGCAGAGCATAACTGATTCGGGGTATTCATCTATCAATTTATACAGAGTATCGAAATTTCGGGCTGAACTTCCCTCCCGGATCAGTATTTTCATCCCGAGCTTTATTTTCTCAACCGCTTCTTCATAAGTAAAACATTCGTGGTCTGTGGAAATTCCCGCATCCACGTATTTCTGCAGGTCGGCTCCCCTCAAACCGGGGGCATGTCCATCTATAACTTTGCCGTATTTTTTAGCGGATTCCAGTTTCGCCATTACCTCAGGGAATTCAAGAATCACACCCGGGAAGTTCATCATCTCCGAAAGGTAGTGCAGGTCCTCCCTTGCCAGCAACCGGTCAACAGCCTCCGCATCCAGCACTGCTCCCGCGGATTCAAAAGGCGTAGCCGGCACACAGGACGGCACTCCAAAAAAGACTTTCAGAGGCGCTTTTTTTGCATCCTCAAGCATGTAATCTATGCCTTCTTCCCCCATGACGTTTGCAATCTCATGAGGATCGCTAACAACTGCAACCGTACCTCTCGTAACTACCATCCGGGCAAAAACCGAAGGCACGGTCATCGAACTTTCTATATGCACATGGGCATCTACAAGCCCTGGAAGGATGTACTGCTCTTTCTCGTGCTCCTTCTTTTCTATACTGATGATCTTCCCGTTTTCAACGGTAATTTCGCCTTTGAACTTCTGCCTGGAAATGGCGTCAACAATGATTCCCTGATACGTTTGCATGGTCATATTCATTGCAACCATAAATTTATAAATATTTTCAAATAAGTTGATGTTGAAAAGTTATTGGTTTTTTGAAAATTGTGGAAGAAAATGAAAGGGTCAAGTGAAAATTTAATAAAGAAAATAATAAAAGAATTTGATAACAAGGAAAGAAACTCAATAAAGTAGAAAATCAATGAATAAAATCGGATAAATCAGGAATCTGGTCTGAAAAACCCAAATTCTAAGTTTCCTGATTAATAATTAATACCACCTCTACAATTATTCCCTTCATGTCCCCCAAAGCCGGATGGCAGTTCTGGATAGACCGTGGAGGCACGTTTACTGATATCGTAGCCCGCAGCCCTGATGGAAAACTGATCACTCACAAGCTTCTTTCCGACGATCCGTGTCACTATAAAGATGCAGCTATGCATGGGATCCGGCAAATTCTTGGGTTGCCTGGAAATGCACCCCTGCCTACTGAAATTATAGAGGCCGTGAA
>JAMXLQ010000308.1 GCA_024280975.1 Methanosarcina sp. | reverse complement strand
GCTTCCTATATATATAGGACATCTCGAAGCTCTCTCAATAGGAAACGTAATTAAAAAGATTTCCCCGCCGAGACCCATGGCCCATGACCTTATGCTCAATATTTTCGACAGGTTGGAAGTGAAAATCGAGGGTGTATTAATTGATGAAAAGATGGACAAGATCTATTACGCCCGGCTCATGATCAGAAAGGATAGAAATGTCATGCAATTTGATGCAAGGCCAAGCGATTGCATTGCCCTTGCCCTGCGCGCTGGAGCCCCAATAAGAGTTAGAAAAAAGGTGCTTGAGAGCTCCGAAATTGAAATGTCAAGGCTTGAAGGTGCTCGTGTAATAAATATTTTCGGTTAGAGTCAATTAGGGCGCACAGAGTTTTTCCTGAACTTGAAGACATTATCTTACCTTTGCTTAACCCTGTCTTTTAAGTCTGCGAAAAGTCTTTTTTCAAATCATCTTAACAGTCTCGTAGCATGTCCTTTTCTTTTAAAATCATTATCCAATATTTTTTAAAGACTGCTATCTAAGACTGTCATTAACTTCATTTCAACAAGCTTTTAATAAAAGTTAAATTCATTATCCCATAGATGCTCACCAAAAGAATAATACCATGCCTTGATGTGACCCTTGACAGAGCAGGCGGCTGTGTTGTTAAGGGTGTTGAGTTCGTGGACCTGAAAGAGGCCGGAGACCCTGTGGAACTCGCCAAGCGCTACAACGAAGAAGGCGCAGATGAACTTGTTTTTCTGGACATTACAGCTTCGGCTCATGGCAGGGAAACTATGATCGATGTGATTGAAAGGACTGCAGACGAAGTTTTCATTCCTCTAACGATTGGGGGAGGAATAAGTTCCATTGATGCAATTCGCCAGATTCTCAGGGCCGGCGCAGATAAAGTCTCAGTTAACACCTCTGCGGTCAAGAACCCTGAATTCATTAAAGAATCCTCCGAGATTTTTGGAGCGCAGTGTATTGTTACTGCGATTGACTGTAGGCGAAATACCGACATAAAAAATAATCCCGACAAAACTATTCTGGAACTCGAGGATGGAACTCCTGCCTGGTATGAAGTAGTAATCTACGGAGGCAGAGAAGCTACAGGAATCGATGCCGTACAGTGGGCAAGAAGAGCAGAAGAACTCGGTTCCGGAGAAATCCTGCTCACAAGTATGGACCGGGACGGAACGTGTGCCGGCTACGACCTGCCAGTTACGAGAAAGCTTTCAGAAGAGCTCGATGTCCCGATTATAGCCTCAGGAGGAGTCGGAAACCCTCAGCACATTTATGAAGGATTCTCAGTTGGAAAAGCCGACGCTGCCCTTGCAGCAAGCATCTTCCACTTCAGTGAGTACTCGATTAAGGAAGTCAAAGAGTATCTTAGAGAGCGGGAAATTCCTGTAAGGCTTTAAATTGATGAAAAAAGAAAGAGACGGGAGTGGGGAAGAGCAATGGAGATCTCAGAATTCCAGAGACTGATGTATGAGCTGTATGCGCATAATGACAGGAAGAGGGGAGGTAAGGCTACCATGCTCTGGCTGGTTGAGGAAATTGGAGAACTTGCCGAAGCCATCCGCAGGGAAGAGCCAGAAAATATAGAAGAGGAACTTGCAGATTGCTTCGCCTGGATAGGGGCACTTGCCAATCTCTACGGCGTGGACCTCGAAGAAGCCTTCCTTAAAAAGTATCCTCATATATGCCCTACATGCAAGCAAAACCCCTGCATATGTACGGATTGAAAGTGGTAGGTATATAGCCTTATTCGAGAAACCCGATCTTTAGAATTCTCTTTCTGGATCTTTGTTGTATCGGGTTATATTCTTCCATCGGATTATATTCTTCCTGAGATTTTTTGCAAACGTACTTCCATCTATTTTGAGATACTTTTTTATTTATTAGAGGCAATCTCTTATACGGAATTCTTATCTGGATTCTTCATTATCGGGGGATTATATATGTCAGAAGCCGAAACCATGGAACTTCTTGAGGGTTTGCAGTTGAAGATTCTTAACGACACTGGCGAGGATCTTGTGCTTCAAGCTCAGAAAATTGAGAAAGGGAAATTCAAAAAAGGCCACCAGACTCCAGCTAAAATTGAGTCTTATGAGGAAAAGAGTTTTGAGCTCGTTGCATGTGAAGGAAGCTGTGAGGGCGGAGCGGATATTGAAGGCTGGGTTAAGTACGGATTGGGGTGTACGGAAGGGTACTGTAAAATACACTTCAGGTACGTGGGAAAAACAGATAAACTCAGCTATTCCTGTGAATGCCATATGCACGATGGGAAAATGCTCTGCGAAGCTTCAAAAGATGAGAAAGCCGGGAGAACTGTGAGTTTTATTATAGGACCTAAAGCATAATCCAGAAAGCATGACATCCGGCTTATTTGGTAACTTTCTCAATTCACCCACCTTTTTATCATTTTTCAAGTTTATTGAAAGTTACTAAGATATTATTCCTCTAGAAAACTTATCGAATCCTTAAAGGATCCTTTAAGCTGTACTCTATCCGTTTTTATTCATTTTTACAGTTGTTAATTATCCAGTCTCTAGAATTTAGTTCTTTTTCCCCAGGTTTTTGAAATTCTTATGTCCTGCGGACCAGGAAGGGGATGCCAAAGTTTAATTAAGGGCAGGCTCTGTAATCCCATCTGATGAAGCCTGAAAAACCGGAACTGCTTGCCCCCGCAGGCGGCATGGAAGCTTTTATTGCAGCCATAGAAAATGGGGCAGACGCTGTATATCTTGGAGCTCGGGCTTTCAGTGCTCGGGGATATGCCTCAAATTTCTCAGAAAAAGAGCTTGAAGAAGCCATTGATTATGCTCACCTCAGAGGCGTGAAGGTTTATGTAACCGTAAACACGCTACTTAAGGAAGAAGAATTGGAAAACGCCCTTAAATTACTTTCTTGGTTGAGAGAGATCGGAACCGATGCAATCATAATTCAGGATCTTGGGCTTATATCCCTTGCGAGAAAATATCTGCCTGACCTCCCGATGCACGCGAGCACACAGATGACTTTGCATAACAGCAAAGGGGTCGAATTCGTGAAAAAATGGGGGATAGAGAGGGCTGTACTCTCACGGGAGTCTTCGCTTGATGAGATAAAAAGAATAAAAGGGAGAACTGAGACTGAGATCGAAGTTTTCATACATGGAGCTCTCTGTATTTCCTATTCCGGCCAATGCCTCCTGAGTAGCCTTATAGGAGGAAGGAGTGGGAATCGGGGGTTCTGTGCCCAGCCATGCCGCAAAAAGTACAGGCTATACTGTGAAGGAAAGCCAATAAAAACAACCGGGAGCTATCTCTTAAGCCCAAAAGACCTTAACACGACATCAGGCTTAGGAGGCCTTGTAGAAGCCGGGATTGAGTCCTTCAAAATTGAAGGTCGGATGAAAAGACCGGAATATGTTGCAGGCGTTGTCAGGATTTACCGCCGCCTAATTGACAGGTACATTGAAAATCCTGACAGGTATTTCGTTTCCGAAGAAGAGCAGGAAACACTTACCCAGCTCTTTAACAGGGGTTTTACTCAGGGTTACTTTTTTGAAAATCCGCGCTGGGAACTCATGAGCAGGGAGAATCCCCACAATCGTGGAATTCCGGCAGGTACAGTTACGGGGTACGACAGGCATTCAAATCGTATCCGAATAAAACTTTCACGACCTCTTCGCCTGGGTGACGGAATAATGGTCGAAAATGCAGAAACCAGGCCCGAAGATAAGGGAAAAATCATATCTTCAATGTATATCGGAAAGGGCCCGGTATATAGTGCAGGGGCGGGAGATACGGTAGAAATTCCCTTTGATTCAAGGGCTCCATCAGGAAGCACGGTGTACAGGACGCATGACAAAAAGCTTATGGATTCCCTCAAAAAAGAAAGCGAGTCCGGAAGCCTGAGGCCCAAAATCCCTGTATTTATCACGGCAACCGTTGCATCAGGAAAGCCTGTCAGGCTTGAGG
>JAMXLQ010000307.1 GCA_024280975.1 Methanosarcina sp. | reverse complement strand
TTTACAAAGATTGCCCCGAAAAGAATGGGGAATAGGTCTGCAGCCTTAAGATTATAACCAATGCAGGAGGGCACCTGCTGCCAGCGGACTGCAAATAAGTACACACTCAGCAGGTAAACTACGAACGCTAGAATGACATATCGAATCCGTGTCTCAGCGAGCATTTTCAAGCTCTCTAAAACAGCAGGTACGATTCCTGTCCAGTAAACGCGGATTAGAAATATCCCTACTGCAAGCAGTAAGAGAGTCACCATGACTTTCTTCAAGGTTTCCAGGTTCAAAAATACACCCTCACAGGGATTCAGAGTGAAATTTCTGTGTATATTCTTTATTAATTAAAAAATTTGCTTTTATCTGGATTTTCTATTAATTATGATCGATTGCACTCTGGGTCTGATAGTTCTCCAGATCGAAAAAGGAATATTTAAAACATTCTTTTTTTACGTATCAAAGACCATATTTTACATTCCAGAAGGTTATAACTCGTTAAAAGGTATTTCTTATCTCCTGCCCTGATCCCATTCTTATTTTTAAATTCTTTTTATATAATACCTGTCATCATTCGTTTTTTGCAGATTTAATAGATATTTAGTTTCGAATTGAAGCCTAACATTTCTAATAAGCTTTCCAACATCATTTTTCTCTTACCTCTTCTTTTTATCAAATTTCCTTTGCTTACTTTTCGTCAGATTTTCTTTGCTTATGTGTAGACCGTTCGTTAATCTCGCATTATTCTTCTATCCTGACAAAAAAGTAATAATAATTTCTTGTTTGGGCGTGGATTTTTCTTTTAGGGGTAAACGTGTATGTTATATCGAGATCTTGGTCACACGGGTAAAAAGATCTCAATACTCGGATTAGGTGCCGCAACTATCTGAATCTATTTAGAGAAATTGTTGACTCGTATCCGTGGGATATGCATCAGATCCAGTGTAACTTCATGGATGAAAACCTCCAGGCAGGAAAGAAAAGCCTGATGTACGCAGCCTCAAAGGATCTTAGAGTTGCTGTTATGGAGTCTCTACGTGAGGATACCTTGCCTCAAAAGTTCCTCCAAAAGTTCCGGAATAGTGGGAACATCGAGTTTCCTGAAACGGGAGGAATCCATCTCTGCGATTACATCCCCTGCAATCACAGCCATTCTATACTTTTCTTTGAGTTGTCTGATTGCTTCCTCAATAAGGGTTGTCTTTCCTGAGCGTCATGTCTGATCTGGTGCAGGTGGAGAGTAACATAAAACTTGCAGAAAATGGTCTCCCTCATTATCTGACAGAGGAAGAAAAGGAACTAATTTCTAAGTAAAGGAAATCTACAGGCCAAAGACAAGAGTTAACTGCACTGGCTGCCAGTATTGCACGCCCTGTCCTTCAGGAGTAAATATTCCAGAAAATTTTAAGTATCTTAATAATGCTGAGATATTTAATTAAATAGAGGAGGAAAAACTTTTATATAGCGGCCTTGAAGGCAAGGCTTCAAAATGTAAAGAATGCGGGCAGTTTGAAGAGAAACGCCCTCAGCAAACCCCTATGTGGGAAGTGTTAAACGAAGTTTCAAGACTATTTGAGAAATAACTTTTTTCCTCAATTTTTCTAATTCTGTTCCTCGTTTTATCATTTTTCTATTCTTTACACCCCCTCCCATGCAGTGTTTTTACTTTCTGAAATCGTGGTATAAATTCAATTCACTTAGGCTGTAAATACAACATCAACCCTTTCTACATCCCATAAAGAGCCCAGTTTTTCCATAATATCCTCTTTTATCGCTGGAGCAAACTGATGGTTTGCAGGCAGGTCTACAACAACTCTCACTATCCCATCTTCAATAGTTGTTTTAAGGATAAGATTTGTGCGGATGATATCAAGACCGGTCAGGGGGTTCATAACATGCTTTAGCCTTTTTCTTATTACTTCTTCGGTGGTAGGCTCTTTCTCGGTTACAAGCCCGTGTTTTTCCTCGTAGTCTGTGATTGCGGCACGCAGGCCCTCAACGGCAAGCACTGAGCAGTGGGCTTTGATCGGAGGAAGCCCTCCAAGTTCTTCCGATGCCTGTTTCCATGTTATTTTCTTTGCCTCATCAAGGGTTTTTCCACGTGCAAGATCCGTTATAATTGAGGCTGTGGCAATATTTGATGCGCAGCCGTAAGATTCGAATTTTGCATCTTCGATAACCTTTGTATCGGGATTGACCTTGATATAAACTGCAACCATGTCTCCGCAAGCCGGGCTTCCTTCAAGGCCTTTTCCGTCAGGATTTTCTATCTTTCCCACATTGTGAGGGTTTCTGAAATGTTCCAGCACTTTTTGACTGTAAGGAAACTTCATTATCTCACCTTTCTTTAACTCTCTACTCTCTGCTGTTCTGTAATTTCCTTTCACATAGTATGTTCCCATATTTTTCAATTCATTTCCTTGCAAGAGGGCTTATTTCCCTGAGCCTCGCTACTATTTCACTCATTGCCTCAATTGCCGCATCAGCATCATCAATACGGTTATAGCGCCCGAAGGTAAAGCGTACTGAGCCATGTGCTCTCTCGTGGTCTCCTCCTATACCCCTGATTACGTGGCTGGCTTCAAGGGAACGGCTAAAACAGGCTGAACCCGTGCTTACTGCAAAGCCCCTCATATCCATATGCAAAGTCACGGATTCGCCCTCTACGTAATGGAAAGTCAGGTTTGCGTTCTGAGGCAGGCGTTTTTCCCGGCTTCCGTTAAGAGTAACATCCGGAATCTCGGAGAGGGCTTTGTCAATCAGCCTATCTCTCATGGATTTGAGC
>JAMXLQ010000306.1 GCA_024280975.1 Methanosarcina sp. | reverse complement strand
CCTATCCCAAAACACTAAATTGCTTCTCTGAACCCTGTATTCCGAATAAGCAATCAAGTTTCTGATCATGAAAACAATCCTGAAAATTCTTGATGATTCAGAATTAAATGACTTTTGGGATAGGCTCTATAATAATTATGTTATAATAATTTGCTCGGGGAAAGGGTATCTAAAAAGTTATTGAGGAAATTGTAAAAGTTACTAAAAGAATTAACGACGATATTGAAAGCTTTCAATATGTCATCATTTTCGGAAATAGTCTCTCTATCCTGTCTACATGCGAGTAAAACCAGTAAAAACCTACTAGATCAGGATACCCTCTGACTGAATAAAAGAAATTTAGATTATCCGGAATGGGTAAGTCAGAATTTCAGGTTATATCGAGCTTCTTTGAAGGTTATTTTGCTGAGTCTGGAGCTCTTAATTGCCTGAAGTTGTTCTGAGCTAAAAACTGTGAAAACCAAATGTTGGCGTTTATCCAGCTCCCTGACAGGAAACATCTCAAACCAATTTTCCTTCAGGCAGCTATCTTACCTCATTATGATAATTCCGAAATGATTCCGAAAAGCTTTTATATCTAGTTGGGAGTGGTACTCCATAGAAATCTGGAGGAGACATTAAAAAATGTTCAATATGTTTGTTTCCTTCAATTTCAGAAAATAATATAACCCAGAGTTCGCTTTGCCACCAATGAAATGGCTAAACTGGTTACTAAAGCTTGTACGTTAAAAAAGAAAAAAGGCAAGACAAGTTTCGTAAGCAGATCTACGAGTGCAAAAACAAATTTCCAGCTTCAAAAAACGGACAGAATGTCTGTTGAATCCCGAAGCAAATTATAATTATACGCAAGGCAGGTAAAACCCAGACCTGCCTTCCATAGCCCAACCCTGAATCTTATCCAGGATTCACCCTAGAATCCACAAAGGTCTTACCTGGGATCCAATCCAAAACCTAACCTGCGATCCAACCGGGGTCCTGCTGGATTCAACCCAAAATCCAGCCTCGAATATTCGGTACCCAACCGAGGATTAACCCAAGATCCGCATTCGAGCCAGTTAAGGACCAAACCAGGGCTCAACTCATGATCCAACCTGGAAATTGACCCCGAGATCAAATCGAAGATTTAGCTCCGATCCAATCCTAAAGGTCGTAAGAAATCATGCAGCTTATCAAGAAACCCAAGATAAACTTTGTCTTGAAAGCTCACAAAGGAGCAGCCAGACAAGAAGTTAAGCAAAAAGACAGATCTACAGACGAATTTGAAATTTACAGCTGTTTAAGAGAATTTGAAACAGCAAACTTTGAAACCCGAAACCCTAAAATGAGATTTTCCAGTTCATCCAGTACTCTTAGTAATACCTGCAAGGTTGAAAAGTCGGGCTTATTTTCCCTGCGTACCTCAAATAAAGGCCTTTTAGACTTTGACCTGCAAATGACTGAGAACCGTTTACAAGCAGTCACTGGCCAGGCAACCGAACATTGCTCCTGTCTGTTGGCCCCGGAAGTAGGGAACTAACCGTAATAAAACGGAGTTAACATGTCAGTTAACGACTCGGTCAACCGGATAGTGGCAGGTTCCGGTGTGATACTTGCAGGAACCTTTATTGGAATGATTCTCGACATCATTACTAAAAAAGTACTCACATCACA
This sequence comes from Methanosarcina sp., assembly GCA_024280975.1. Lineage (GTDB taxonomy): Archaea > Halobacteriota > Methanosarcinia > Methanosarcinales > Methanosarcinaceae > Methanosarcina. Next base: position 3,809 of record JAMXLQ010000306.1, on the reverse strand, counting down.
TCTCTCGCCAGCCGATTTTGGCACATATTCTCTTGCACTTACCGTAATCTCAATTACAGGTGCAGTTGCAACTCTTGGGCTCAATGAAGGAGTGCCAAGATATATCGCGTTCTTCAGAGGCAGGCATGAGGAACAGAAGTTACCTGAACTGATAGTCTCAGCCATACTTATGGGCTTGATTGCAGGTTTACTTTCAATTCTGGTCTCACCTGCGTTGTTCCATAGTCTGGCCGGAAATAGCTTTGACTCACAGGGTAAAATCCTCTCCGTAGTGAAGATCCTTATCTTCGCCGTTCCGTTTACCATACTCCTAAATCTGGCAGTAGCGATCTACAGAGGATTCGACCGTACGAATGTTAACATGTATTTCTATAACATCATAAGGCCGGTATCCCTGTTGGGGCTTGCTTCAGTTTCGGTATTCCTAGGAGCTTCCCTGAAAGGAGTTGTGTTTGCAGATCTGCTTTCAATGGTCTTTACTTTCGGGATAATGTCCTTGTACTTCATAAAGAGGCCGCCAGTCAAGCGGACAATCAAGCGGACAATCAAGCAGGAACGGAAAATTAAATTCAGTGAGCCAACCAGGCAGCTGATAAGGTATTCATTCCCGCTCTTGATAACTGCGACTCTACTCAACATCATGAGCTGGATAGATACAATAATGCTCGGTTATTTTAAGTCTACTGAAATCGTTGGGATTTACAATGCAGTATACCCTCTTGTAGGGTTCTTGTCTCTGGTAGTAGCTTCTATGGGCTTTGTGTATGTTCCTGTTACGTCCAGGCTCTGGGGTCAAAACGACGTTGCACCAATCGGCTCGATCTATGCGGTAATGACTAAATGGTGCTTCCTGCTTACATTCCCTCTCTTTGCTCTGATATTCGTGTATCCCGAGTACTTTATCACGAAACTCTACGGAGCGCAATATGTAAGCGGTGCCACAGCTCTGCGTATCCTTGCCCTAGGATTCATAGCAAATTCGTATTTCGGATTTAACTATCATGCCCTGTTAGCCTCTGGGGACTCGGACTTCCTTATGAAGTGTTCAGTAGCAAGTGCAGGTATTAATGTCGTCATCAACTTTATGCTTATACCTGAGTATGGCATGATAGGTGCAGCTATAGGGACTGCGGTGTCCTTTGCATCGATCGAAGTCCTGATGACTTTAAGGGCATGGAGAAAGCAGAATATGCATCCTTTCACTTCGACGTACAGGAGACTGACTTTCATCGTTGTCTTTATAGTCGGATCCATGCTCGCAGCCAAGAATGCTCACCTACTTACCGGAGCTCCCTGGGAATATGCAGCCTTCATAGTTGGGTATTTCCTGATTGTCCACAGGGCAAGAATACTGGACAACACTGAAATGAAGATGATAAGCGAGATTCGGAAGAATATAAAGTACAACATTAGTCTCCGCATCCCCGAACCGCTTAAAACCCTTGCATCATAATTTGATTCCGTGCAGGGAAAGTCGGCAATCCTTCTCTTTTAAGACGCCGGCAACTTTAATTTTTTAGATATTTCAACGGAAAATTCCGTGTTTAACCATGAGGAAATTATTTTTTAAGCATCAGGAAATTATTTTTTAAGCATTAGGAAACTGTTTCAAAAAGAACTAAAGCAGATTTAAAAATACAAATTAACCTAAAAAATAGAGTTAAAATTACGGAATTAACCTGCAAAGTGTTTTCCAGCTCTTATTCCTTGCTTTTAGATTCAATTCAGCTTTTAAAAGCTACTGTCATTTTAATCTGGATTCCAGGTATTCCTTTAGAACTATAGCGTTATTAAAAGTCTCATCTTTTGCAGCATAGAGGAGAGTAAGGTCCTTCTCTCTTGCTTTTCCGAGGAGCTCCTGTACATACTCTTCTTTTTGCTCCAGTTCTTTAAGATAACATTTCCTGAATTCTTCCCATTTTTCGGGATCATGAGAAAACCATTTCCTAAGCCTATCATCAGGAGCTATCTCTTTCATCCAGAGGTCAAATCTCGCTTCGCTTTTCCTGAGCCCTCTGGGCCAGAGCCTGTCTACAAGTATCCTTAACCCATCCTGATCTGACGGCTGTTCGTAAACTCTTTTTACTCGAATCAACGGCTACCCCCTCTTAATTCTCTTATCTTATTTAGCCAGTTTACCCCTTTAACCAGCTAACAAGTCTTCAAGTACGTCTCGTCTTTTATATCCGTTTTTAATTCAATTCTTACTCCTGCTTATCAGTTTATTCTTGTTAAAGTTTATTCTTGTTAACTCACTTCTGGTATAGGTTCTACTTTATTTATCCAGATATGTAGTTTTTATTTTCTTAATTACTCCCCCAATTAGCCCATTCTGGATTAATAAGTTTAATTTGATCATTTCTGCCCAATCAAATAAAATTTTGCAAGAATTTGATAATAGGTGTTTAATAAAAGTGCAATATATTATATATCGGGGGAAAATGTGAGCTGGGGATACATAAGATATCTGATTACCAGGACAATAAAGGAATGGCTGGAAGATGGTGCAATGACTTACAGCGCTGCACTGGCATATTACTTTGTACTGAGTCTTCCTGCTCTCCTGTTATTTTCAGTATCTATAGGAAGTATTTTTTTGAAATCTGAATATCTTCAGGATATAATAATTAAAAACCTGCAAGGAGTCGTTGATGAGAGGATCATCAATATGGTAATTCTACTTTTCGAACGTATTCCAGAAATTAATTTTCTCTCGATAAGCGCATTAATAGGTTTTATATTTCTTCTCTGGAGTGCGAGTAACATTTTCAGACAATTGAAGAATTTCCTTGAGAGAGCATGGGATATCAAATCCACTGAATCCAATAAAATTAAAGATTTTACAAGAGACGCAATCATGTCCTTTGTTTTAGTTATATTTTTTGGAGGGCTGCTCATACTGAGCATATTTGTTGAAGGTTTTCTTTATGCGGCTTCAAACTTGTTCCAGCAATTTCTACCATTTTCACCTGTAATTGCTGATTATACAGGTTCAATAGCCAGCTTCCTTATTCTTGTGCTATTTTTTATACTTGTGTATAGAGTACTTCCTGATAAGAGTTTTGACTTGAAATCGACTTTTGTAGGGGCTATCGTAACAGCAGTTCTTGTAACAATAGGAAAATACGCGATTGTACTTTTTTTTGCATACAGTAACCCTACAAGCGTATATGGAGCAATAGGGTCCATTATAGGTTTATTCCTTCTGTTTTACTATTCCTCAATTATGATTACACTTGGGGCTGAGTTCACAAAAGTTTATTCGAAATCTTAGAAGGCTTATCTAGGCAAACAAGGTTTAAATTTCATTTAATTTTCTTTTATTTTGTCAAGTTTAGATATTTAGGAAAAGAAGTTTTAGAGTTAATAAAGGAAAAATAATTGTACTTACACTTGATAATTCAAAAGCGCATCATGCAATGAAAACGGCAACAAGAGCCAGGAAACTAGGGATAAAACTAGTGTTTCCACCATCTTATTCACCAGATCAAAATCCTGTAGAATATGTATGGAAATCAATAAAATGAGAAGTATTTGTAAGAGTGATTCAATCAAAAGAATATTTAAGAAACATTATCAAAAATGAATTTATTAAAGTACAAAATTCACTGTCATTTGCAAAGAAATGGATGGAAATATTCCATCAGCAAATAAAAAGTGTAATTAATTGAGTCAGAAACTATAGTTGACCTCAGTCTTGTTTAATTTTGGCTTTCATGATCCTGTTTATGAATTAATTAACCGACTCTGAATAATTTTATATATTTTGTTGAGAATTATTCATAAAGTTAATTTTTTAGAAATTGTTG
>JAMXLQ010000305.1 GCA_024280975.1 Methanosarcina sp. | reverse complement strand
GAAATGCTTTGCGTGTTACTGACGTGGCAGCAGGGCAGCTGATTCTGGTTGAAGCAGGCGGGCTTGTAACTGACGGATACGGAAATTCTTTGAGGCTTCCGGATAATGTTACTGCAAGAGTGGAAATGGTTGCGTCCAACGGACGCGTACATGAAAAGCTTTTAGAATTACTTTCCGGAGGATAAGTTGGCTATAAAGAAAATAGGAATATCTGCGCGCTGTGACAGGCCTGAAGTAATTGAAAAGGTGAGGAAGATTCTTGCTCATTTCAGCTCGAAGGTTCAGATTTTTGTCGCCACTCCCACGGCTGAGGTACTCGGAATAGAAGGCACTCCGGTTGAAAGAATGAGAGAAAAAGGAGTGGAACTTATTATCAGTGTAGGAGGCGACGGCACAGTCCTCCGGAATATTGCTAAGATGAAAGACCCTCTTCCTATACTTGGAATTAATATGGGTACACTTGGCTTCCTTGTAGATGTTGAGCCCGAAAATGCCCTTGAAGCTATAGAAGAGGTACTTTATGGTTTTTCGTACCTCGAAAGAATGAGAGTTGATGTTTTCCTTAACGGGGAAATGATTGAGACTGCAACGAACGAAATTGCGATAATGTCTGCAAAGCCCGCGAAGATAATCCAGTTTGAGGTTTATGTGGGAGACTGCCTTCTTGACTCGATGCGTGCGGATGGTGTGGTTTTTGCAACCCCTACAGGCTCCACTGCTTATGCAATGAGCGCAGGCGGCCCTATTGTAAGCCCCAGGGTAAATGCAATAGTAGTTGTTCCTGTTGCCCCTTTCAAACTTTCCTCAAGGCCCTGGGTCATTCCGTCAGACAGCGAGATCACTATAAGGCTGTCGGCCCCAAACAAAGAGGCGGTTATTGCAATTGATGGGCAGAAATCCTATAGGATCAGGCCTGATGATATCGTCAAACTTAAGAAATCCAAATTTCCGGCCCGTTTTGTGAAGATTTCGGATGCCTGTTTTTATGAAAGGGTGCAGAGGAAACTTGCCTGAGAGAAAAACTTTACTTATTACTCCAATAAAGCCTTTGCTTAGTATTGAGAAAAGTCTTTACATATTATCAGAGAAAAATCTTTGTTTAACGTTTAATTATTCCCATTAAGTTCAGTCCTTTGCTCTGGCCTGGAGATCTTTTTAATCTTCCTATGCAACTTTTGGCTGAAAAGTTCTTGTTATAGGCTAAATTGCCAAATTTGAGCTTATTTTTACCTAATTTTTCGAGAAACCGTTGCCGGAAATTCTATTCCTCCAAGGAAAACATTTATACATATGCAGGTAAAGCTATGCTTAATTTTGACGAGATACAAGATTTTCTGACTTTTATGGGTGTTTGAACCCTGTACCTCCTTGTTCAGTCTTTGAGTTATTTTCCAGGTAAATTCTCTGTATATCACTAAAAATAATTAAGAAACAATTCACAGTAATTGAAAATCACAGGAAGTAGTAATTATGTCAGAGAGCGAGCAGTATTCCAGAAATAAACTTATGGATTTTATTAAATATCGCCCCCTAGATATCGAAATCTGTGACGTGACGCTCCGCGATGGGGAACAGACTCCGGGAGTTGTGTTCACAAAAGAACAGAAGCTGGCAATGGCCAATGAACTTGATTCTATGGGTGTCGAGGTTATAGAAGCCGGATTTCCGGTAGTTTCCGCAAATGAAAAGGAAACCGTTAAGGAAATTGCAAACCAGGGCTTTAATTCAAGGATCTGCTGCCTCTCAAGAGCAGTAAAAGGGGATGTGGATGCTGCCCTTGAATGTGATGTCGATATTGTGAGCATTTTTATTGCGATGTCAGATATGCACCTCAAGTACAAATACCACCGAGGTCTTGAGGAAATGCTTGGCTGCGCTAAGGAAGCTATCGAATATGCAACCGACCACGGATTAAAAGTGCGTTTTGCAGCCGAGGACGCAAGCCGGACCCCCATCGACCGCCTTAAACAGGCTTTCAAGGAAGTCGAAAATGAATATAAGGTGCAGTACGTAAGCCTTGCAGATACCATTGGTATCCTAAACCCTACAACGACACACTATCTTATTAGCGAAATTTTCAAGGAAGTCAATACTTCGATCTGTATTCACTGCCACGACGACCTCGGAATGGCTACTGCAAACACCCTTGCAGCCGCTGAAGCCGGAGCAAAACAGCTTCATACCACAGTTAACGCAATCGGGGAAAGGGCAGGAAACGCTTCCCTTGAAGAAGTAATGGTAGCCCTCAGGGTGCAGTACGGCATTGATCGCTATGATACCACAAGGCTAACCGCCCTTTCTAAAATGGTTGCGGAATATTCAGGTATCACACCCTCGGTAAACAAAGCCGTTGTCGGACAAAATGCCTTCACCCATGAATCTGGAATCCACGTTGCAGCAATCCTGGAAGAGCCGCGTACCTATGAACTTTTCCTTCCGGAAATGGTTGGCGGGAAACGAGATCTTGTTGTCGGGAAGCACACAGGTACAAAAGCCCTCAAAGGAATCATTAACAGCATAGGCCTCTGCCTTGAGCGGGAGGAACTCTGCGCCCTGATCGAGAAAGTCAAGGTCTGCACCGAAGAAAAGCATAAAAGTATCTCACGGGATCAGCTTGAAAGGTTGATTACTCAGGTCAGGCAGGAAAAGAAAGCAACAGAAAAAGGAGAGGAGAAGTTTTCTATTTGAAGTGCTATACAGAATGAAGCTTTTTTTCTAAAGATTATTTTTCTTTTAAGTATGGTCACTTAATGCAGTTTCAGTTTGTGAACATTTTTCAGTGATATATTTTGAGCCCATTACCTCCTGATTACAGGAAGAAATTTGCTCTTTTTATGAACTGACAATTAACTGGGTTCTGCCAAGTTGATAAGGGCTGGACATTTTATAGGTTCAATCGTATCTGGAAAAATTCCTTAGAATCTGCAGACTTAACAGTACCCTATTTACTTATTTTTAAGGTTTTTTCCTATAGTTTTGGTACTTGTTACATGGAGTATAGAAACGTTTCAGTATTTTTGTTGCTATAATCTCCCGTAAAAGCAGCTACGAAGACCCCTATAAATCCAGTAGTTTCCCATGAAATACTGAATTTTGCCTTTAATCTGTCAGTGTACCGAAAGTTCTGTAAAATTGGCTCGATTCTGTATCCTTTTTCTTTATTGACTGTCGTAAGTAAACTTCACTTTCAAGGAATTGTAATGCAAAAATTATATTTTTGCCGCTTTTTGCACCACAATTTTATAACCCGACTTGAGTTTTGAAATTCTCAAGACCAATGTCTTCAATGTGTTTTCCAAGTCTCTTTTTAGTACCTGAATTTTTGTAGTAATCAATTATCCTATCAATGGCCTCAAGGACTTCTTCTTCAGATAATTCTTTTGCTACAATGTCAGCAAGTCTTGGAGACGCAGCCACGGCACCTCCGACCATCAGGGTATATCCTTTGGAAGTACCAATTACTCCAATGTCTTTAATAGCTGATTCAGAGCAGGAATTTGGGCATCCTGAGACGCCCATCTTTAGCTTGGAAGGCA
>JAMXLQ010000304.1 GCA_024280975.1 Methanosarcina sp. | reverse complement strand
GCTCACTTCTTTTTTAGTGCAGATTTTTCGGCATTTATAAGCTTAAGATCCCTCCAAATAATTTTACCTATCAGCTCTTCCTTTGCCAGCTGGGTTCAAAAAACGACTTTTACAAATTAAATTTTGCAAATATCATTCATCTACCAAGATTATTGGAAGTCATATTTTTCACGAGTTTTAAGGTCATAGCTCTATCATGGCTGTTTTTCAAAATTCTTGGTGTTATCTAATCTGATCCTAAAGTATGTTCACTAAAAATTTTTCATATCTTCCCCCTTAAACTACATTTATAGTTTTCTGATATAGATATCTTTCGCAAAATCCCTATTCTTTAAGAATATTGATGCATCGATTTCGATTTAGAGTCTATCCGAAAAGTAGAATAAATACATTTTATAGTATGTTGAGTTAGTGGCAACACGAAAACGCGTACACGACTACGGAATCTTTGATGAATTCTGGAATAAAATCAAACCATTATTACCTCTCCCTAAACCAAAAAAGAAGCCTGGAATACCTCGAAAAGATGATAAGAGAATACTGAGTGGTATTTTTTATCTCCTTCGTACTGATTTCCAATGGAAAGCTTTGCCACGATTTTACGGAGCTTCAAGCACTATCCATGATCGATTTCAGGGATGGCAAAGATTTGTATTCTTTGAAAACATGTGGAAAGCTGGTTTACTGGAGTACGATAATAAAATCGGATTAGAGTTAGAGTGGCGAGCAATTGACGGTGCTCTGACAAAAGAACCATCAGGCGGAACAGGGTCTGGAGCTAATCCAACTGATCGTGGCAAAAAAGGTACAAAAAGTATTTTAACAGATAGGTCCTTTTGATCTCATCTTCTTGCTCCACACTAATAACGAGAATAAGACAATTTTGAAATAAATTCGTGTCCATGCCTGAGATAAATGGCCAATTTTTTATTGGAATTTAAACCATGTCGTAAATTTTTCCGAAATCCAGGCATATATTGACCTTAGGGATAGTACTTTATCTCATAGAACTTATGCACACAAGTTATGGAATCAAGTATAGCGTACATCTGATTTAAATTTACATTTTTAACATTTAATTGTCTAATCTTACTGTTTTCAGTTCAAGTGCATAGGTCATGTCCCAATTTCAGAATCAAGTTTGATTTCAAGACAGGTTCTTAGAGGTTTCGTTCTGCAGTTAACTTTTCTTGAACATCTGTTTAATCATGGCTATCCTTTGCTCCAGATCAGTCCCTTCCAGTTCCCTTACCACAGCTTCAAGCAGATCGGGTATTTCCAAATTCTGTGGACATTTCTCAACACATTGACCACACTGAATACATTGAGAGGCAAAACCCGGTTCGGTATTTGTTATTGCTCCGCTCATTCTGACCGCATACGTAAATTTGGCCCCTTCTGTATTACCAAACATGTGTAGGTTATTGTAAATACTGAAGCATTCAGGAATATCAACGCCTGAAGGGCAGGGCATACAGTACTGACAGCCGGTACAACCGATCTTCATAAGCTGACGGTATTTTTGCTCAACTCTACTAACAAGCTGTATTTCGGCTTCGGTCAAGGAGTTAGGATAAGCTTCATCGGCTATTTTCAGGTTCTCTTCAATCTGGGACTCTTCATTCATGCCTGAAAGCACAACTGTAGCCTCGGGATGATTCCATACCCAGCGAAAAGCCCACTCTGCAGGAGTTCGTTTTACTTCTGCTTCATTCCAGATTTCCTGCACTCCAGAAGGCACCGGGCTGGCCAGATTGCCTCCAAGCAGAGGCTCCATGATAATTATGCCCAGATCTTTTGAAGCTGCATATTTAAGTCCCTCCGTTCCTGCCTGATGATTCTCATCCATGAAATTATACTGAATCTGGCAAAAAATCCAGGGATATGCGTCCACGATCCGTTTGAAATCCTCAATTGAGCCATGGAAAGAAAACCCTGCATTTATAATTCGGCCATCAGATTTTGCCTTATCAAGAAAATTGGTCACACCAAGAGACTCAAGTTTATCCCACACTTCTCCTGCAAGACCATGAACCAGATAATAATCGATACGGTCCGTGTTAAGTCTCTCTAACTGGGCATTGAGAAATTTATCCATATCTTCTCGGCTTTCTACGAGCCAGGATGGAAGTTTTGTAGCAAGTTTAACCTTTTCTCGATATCCGCCCGCAAGGGCCCTGCCAAGGAAAGGTTCACTCTCTCCCATGTGATAAGGCCAAGCAGTATCGATATAGTTTACACCGTGATCAATTGCATAGCGCACTTGCTGGGTAGCCCTTTCTTCATCTATCGTGCCTTCCTCTTTTACGGGAAGGCGCATGCACCCAAATCCCAGTATTGAAAGTTCGTTTCCATTCTTTGGCATCTTTCTATACAGCATCTTTTGTCTCCTGAAATCTTGAAATGTTCCTTTTTATAGAGTTTCTTATCGAATTTTTGGTCAATTGTTTATTATTCAGATAAACTGGTTCATTAATCTCTATATGATTGACTGATCACTCATAAATAGAACAAAAAATTATTTTTTAGTCAGACCTCTCCAAATAATTTGAAATCCGTTTTCTATAAGTTCGTCTTTGTCTTTCGGTACGTCTGAATTAAGGATTAGGTTAACCACAGCTCTGCTGCCCTGATAAAACATTGAAATGGTTAACTCCGGAGAAAATTCCTGGATTTCTCCTGTTTTTATCCCTTCAGTTACAAGTTTATGGAGAAAGACAAACTCTTTCATAACTTCTTCATGTGTAAATTTTGATATATAAGGGGATGAACAAAACTGACCAACAAAAAGGAATTCTTCCTGATTGTCCACACCCCAATTGATTAAGTTTGATCAGATTTTTCTCAATTTGTCCTGAAAGGTACTCTGTGCTTCAACTTCTTTTCCCATAACTTGTTTTTTCATACTATATCTCTATAATTGACTAAACAGTCAACTCTTTAATTCAGTCTACCCTTTAATTATATGTACCTTCCTATTCTTACTTAGAACTTTGCTATTCCAAATTCAGAAAATTTTTTGTAACAAGTTTTGTAAATAGCATTTTTTGCAATTAGTAATAAACATAGGAAGGAGAAACAATGTCTGTTTATATGATAATTCAAATTACAATCCTGAACCATGAACTCTATAGCAGATATGTGGAGGAAGTCCCGGGAATCATAAAAAAGTACGGAGGCAGGTATCTGGTCAGAGGAGGTAAAGTAGTTCCCATGTTCGGAAACTGGAATCCTGAGAGAATAATCCTGATCGAATTTGAGACTATGGAGCAGTTAATGAATTGCTTTGATTCTCCCGAATACCTGAAAATCGCACTTTCCAGGGAGAATTCTACGGTTACAGAGTCAATAATAGTCAATGGGTGTACCAGCTGAGTAATTCAGCAATTAGACAATTGTTTTATAGCCTGATAATTTCAGCAGTTGAAATAATTTTTTATAGCCAGAAAATTACTGTACAAATAAGAGGATAAAAAGAGAACAAAAAAGTAAAAGGCAAAATTATACACTATAATTTTAAGGTTTTACAAAACGTTCTTAAGGGCTTCTGAAGCTGTGTATACGCTTCCAACTCCAAAAATGTACTGAGTTATCCTTATTGCCTGCATTATTTCTTCCTTTGTTGCCCCTGCCTGCATCGCCTGAACTGCAAGAAATTCTACTCCGCCTACCGAGCCATTAGCTGCATCAAGGGCCATTGCAAGCAAGAGCTTGTACTTAAGAGGAATCCCATCCTCCACAAAAGCAAGGTCACGTGTACTTTCAAGCAGGGTAAATAACTCAGGGTCCTGATTCACAATAACCTGTAATGGGTTTTCTGTCAGTATATCATCTCCTTTTTTCGTAAGGAAATTTTGATTTTAGTACTGTTCGTTTATTACATATCTTTTAATCAATCTTAAAGCCTTTCCAAGCAATTGAGAAATAATTGAATTGAAGAAAAGTAGAGAAGGGAAAAAGAGACGAAAGAAAAAGTTTTCATAGCCATAATTTTTTGGAAAAACTCAGGGATTTTTCAGAATAATAAGGGCATCTGTTTTTAGAGAGGAAAAACGGAGATAGAAGAAGGGGGTGTTTAAAATAAGAGTTCACAGATGCCCTTCTAAATAATATATGCCCAAATGTATAAAAATGTGTACATACTGCGGATTTATGGGAATTTATCGAAGTACTCAAATTTTTTCTATAAAAACCTCTTCTATTTGACCTCTTTGGAGCTGGAATAGAGCTTTTATTTCCATTTAAAAATTCATAAGTTATTGTTCCTTCTTCCGAACCTTTTCCTTTTAAAAGGAAGCTATTATTTTCCGAAACTTGGATTGAGGCTTTCAGATAAGGATATCTATAAGCTATAATGCTGTTTCTTTTAAGGCTGGAAGAACCTATTGTGCCATTGATTGAACAGCTTCGGTTGTATATATCTTACCGTAATAGCCGGGAAGTAAAGAGTACTCTATTTCAAGAGTCCCGTTTTTGTGGGCAAGAAATCCTCCACTTCCGATCAAAACCGATTGTTTGGGATCTTTCTGGCGGAGAATCCAGTAAAGATTCCAAGGTTTTCGTTCTCTTGCATGGATTCGTCCTATATGAAGCGTTCAAAGCCTGCGTTGCTTTGCAGGCTCAGCATATTTGTGACCGCTTTGGGAAATTCCCTGACACAGTCTCAAGATTTTTGTTATACTCTACCTTCAGCTTATACCCCTAGCTTCCCTCTGCTAGCAATTTTTCCAGTAAGAGCAATAGACAAGAGAGACATAAGAGTAAGAACTAAAACTAGTAAATTGGCAAGTTCGTCGTTTCCTGATTGAAAAGCGCTGTATATCGAAATCGACATTGTGTTCGTTTTTCCTGGGATATTTCCTGCAAGCATAAGAGTGGCGCCAAATTCTCCGACAGCTCGTGCAAAACTGAGCACCAGGCCTGCCAGAATGCCCCTTTTTGCAAGGGGCAAGGTTATCAGAAGAGCAGTTTCAATTTCGCTTCTTCCAAGAATGTAAGCTGCATATTCAAGCTCTTTATCCACGGATTCAATGGCGGCTTGAGCGGTTCTTACCATAAGAGGGAGAGAAACCGTATAGGCCGCAATAACTCCAGCTTGCCAGGTAAACAAGATTCCAGTGCCCGTAATGCTGTAGATTAATTGTCCAATGAATCCGTTTTTACCTACTATGATTACCAGAAAATAACCGATTACCGTAGGTGGAAGTATCAGAGGAAGTGTTATTAACAGCTCTGAGAGCTCTTTTCCCCGGAAATCACGCCTTGCAAATATATAAGCCAGGAATACCCCGCTGAATAATACGAGGAAGGAAGAGATGGCAGCTATCCGGAATGTAATAGATATAGGAAACCATATCTGGTCAAGCATTGGAGTCATATTTTATTCCGTTATTTTGACAATGCTGTGAATCCGTATTTTTCCAGCGTTTCCTGCCCTTCTTTTCCTGTCACGTAATCAATGAATTCCTGTGCGTCTTTTTTATGTTCTGAAGAAGAAACTATGGCTATCGGGTATTTTACAGGAGTACTGACAGACACATTTGTAACAATTTTCATAGTTCCTGGTTCTGCAGTCATTGCGTCACTCATGTATACAAAACCTGCGTCTACTTCTCCTCTTTCCACGTATGTGAGTGCCTGTTTGACGTCTTCAGCAAGTACCGCCTTATTTTCGAGCTGACTCCACAAACCCGCTTCAGTCATTGCGGTACGTGTATAATTTCCGACAGGGACTGTATCTGGATTTCCAATGCTTATTTTCTTAACTTCAGGGTTAGTAAGATCTTTCACGCCAGTGATATTAAGAGTGCTATTTGCAGGGACAATAAGTACAAGTGAATTCTTGACAAAATTCTCTCTTGAACTGTTGTCGATAAGGGTCTCATTGGCAAGGGTGTCCATGTTTTTCTGGTCAGCTGAAGCAAAAACATCCGCAGGAGCTCCTCCCTCAATCTGCTTACGCAGGTTACCTGAACTTCCAAAGTTGAAATTCACATCTATGTTAGGATTTTCAGTTTCAAACTTGGATTCCATATCTGTAAAAGCCCCAGTAAGGCTGGAAGCTGCAGATACTGTAATCGTTTCAGGCTTCTGCCCAGAAACCGGTGTTTCTGATGGGACCGGAGTACTCTTGTTATTTGTAGCTTCGTTTCCATTATCAGTACATCCTATTGCAAGGAATACACCTAATAATACTAACAGTACTATCAGTTCTTTTTTCATAATTTCACCTGCAAAAATTATTTTTTGTTATAATTATTACGTAGTTGAACTCATAATCGACAACAATGTGCCTTTGGCAGTAAAAATTACTTTTTCATTTTTTCTATATTTATATGCTCTGACAATAGTAATATTTATGTTGTAAATTGTGTTACGAACAAGGCGTTATGTTTGATATAACATAACGCCTTTCCTCCTTTACTTTAATAGTATAAGAAGATTCCCGGTGTGGGTCTTACAAAAAATTTTAAAGATATAATTTTTTTCCCCAGTAAGCGGCTTCATAGCGTGATTCCAAAGAAATCAAGTAGTAATAGACAAAATCAAATTGCTTGCGGCCACCCCACTCTAAAGGACAGGATATACTCCGGGCCCCACTCCCGGTTTGTGGGATCAGAGATCTTCAATTATCCTTTGACCAGGTTTTACTGATTTAGAAGGCATGAATATTATAGCCTTGATCATCGACCGGAGTAAAGATGCCCTGCTAAAGTCAATTCGTAAAAACATAAAAATAGAAAGTCCAGATTTGGAAATCGCCAGCGACGCCTTGTCGTTAGTAAAAGTCTCTTTTAGTAAAAATCTACTTTAATTCAATAATACATTCGGGCTAAGGGCTCGATTATTATGACGACAAGGGTTAAGTTTTCATAATTAACTCTATAAAGCAGTCTTAGATGCCTGGAGCGCAGTCTGAAAATTTTCTCCTGGCTCTCAATTATCCTGTTTGCTCCCCTGGGCACGGGATCAAGGGCAAGCTCCTCAAGTGTTTCCCTTACTCGGGAACGGGTTGTTTCGTCTGCCTCTGCCAGAAAAGTGTATGCAGGAATATCAAGAAGGACTTTAAACATTTTCAAGCCTCATTTCCTCAAGCTTGCTTAAAGGTATGAGTTTTCCTTTTGCCTCGTTTTCAAAACTCCTAAATACCAGTTCCTTTTCTTCCGCAGTGAGCAGTCTGTCTATATCCACCATGTGCTCCTTAATTTCCCCAAGTTGCTTTTTGAGAAAATTAAGTTCTTCAAACAACCTTTTCTCGATATTCTTTCCGTTCACAAAGCCACAGCCTATATTTATCCAGATTCGGATTCACTTATATTTTACTTATTCATTTATGTCTAATTTTTTGTTAATTACTTTGCGGAGATATATCAGTTTCTTGTCTTTATTTTTTCTGTTCATTATACTTACAGGCAAGGAGAAACACTTATTTCCCTATCTGTGAACGATTTATTCATCAACTACATAATC
>JAMXLQ010000303.1 GCA_024280975.1 Methanosarcina sp. | reverse complement strand
TCCACAAGCTTAAGCTTTGAAAGGGTGGGACTCCGGTAGGAAAAAAATAGTTCTCTAAAAGCAAGGTTTTCGCTGTTGTTTTTCACAAAAACCTGTGCTGTATAAGAATCCCTCTCTTTTCCGATATCTTCCTCAACTCCCCAGAACAGGATTTTTGTAACTTCTTGTCCTTTCTCCACAGCTCCAAGAAAGAAAGTTTCCGATTTCAGCAGTTTCTTCCCCGAACTTAATGTAAAAACAACAGAGGCATTTTCAAAAGGTTGCTCAAACATGACTGTAGCGTCCGCAAGCTCATGGTCCGAAAAAATCCAATATAACGGCATCTTGCTGCCTTTGCTGGTCAACAGCTGTTCCATATACTGCTGCGAAAGCAGGCCTGAATAGAAGAATGAAAAAAAAGCTGAAAATAAACCCTCTATGTCTAAAAGAACTCTTTCTTTCAGGCAAGTTCAAGCCAGGCTCCTCCTCCCTTTCAGAAATTTCAGGATAAAAACTTCAGGAAACCGGTTTTGTAGGAATACTAAACTCTAAACCGGTACTTCAGTCAGTTTTTCCTTATTGGAATATATGTCGGAACCTCTATGTTTAATTTTTCATCTTCTGTAAAAATAAGGGTTTTAAAGTCAGTTTTTATTTTTCTGACTTAGTTTTGTTTGGCTGTTAAAGCTGTCTGAATCTTGCCTTACTTAGTTTGAGCTTTACATCTTTGTTGTAATCCAGGTTCCGCAAGATATTGGAGATTTTTTGACTGCTTCTCCATCGAGAACTTCTCCTAGCAGGGTAGGGTCCCGGGCATCCATGACAAGAGCATCGAGTTTGCAGCGTTCGATAATTTTTGCGGCTACAGGGTCAACAGGGGATTTAGAGCCTGCTTTCATCTCGATTGCCATCACTATGTTTATGAGTTTCTCAGGAGAGATTTTGTCATATTTAACTGCCGAGGGATCACAGTTGGGATCTGAGGAATAAACTCCGTCAATCGAGGTTGCAATTGTCAGCAGGTCTGCCCTTAGGAACTCCGCAAGAATTGCAGCTACGGCGTCTGTGGTCTGGCCAGGGGTAACTCCTCCCATGACAACTATCTTTCCGGAACGTATAGCTTTTGCAGCTTCAAGATAATTCGTCGGAATTTCCGGTGAGGCATCGGGCCCGAGGGCTGCGGCAAGCAGTCGCGCATTGAGTCGAGTAATTTCAATCCCTATATAGTCGCAGGTTACCTCATCGGCACCAACTGCCCTTGCAGTGTCGATGTAATTCCGTGCTGCTTCTCCTCCCCCGGCTACCACAAGCAGAGTATGTTTTTTCGAGAGCTTCCGGAGAACATTTGCATATTTTAAAAAACGATCAGGGTCAAGGTTTTTTGCGAGAATTGAACCGCCTAGTGAGAGTACTATGAGCATGATGATCTCTACACATTAACAATTAGGATTTTTAAATGTATCGCTGGGCACTTTTTCCTTAAGTTACTAAAAATCCCTCATGTACTGCAATACCTAGATGAAAGTCAAGAATACTATGCCATAGATTATTTATAATAACATAATACTACTGAATAACTGACTAATCAGTCAATTATAGAGATGATGCATGAAAGAAAAAATAGAAGACAAAAAAACAGCTATCATGGAAGCAGCCTTGAAGCTTTTCACTGAAAGAGGCTTCCACGGTACATCACTGTTCAGATTTCAAAAGGAGCAGGTGTAGCCACAGGCACCCTTTTCAATTATTTTTCCTACGAAAGAAGATCTCATAAACAGCCTGTATTTTGAGGTTAAAGGAGACTTAAGCCACGCTATGGGGAAAGATATTGAAGTTGAGAGTACCTTCAAGGATAAATTAAAAAAAATATGGTCAAACTTAGTCATGGGGAATAGAAACTCAAGAAGAATTTCTTTTTGTTGGGCAGTTCTGCTCATCCCCCTATATTACAAAGTTTACGCGTGATGAAGTGATGAAAGAGTATGTGTTCCTTCATAAGCTTGTGGATGAAGAATAAAAACGGGAGAGATCAAAGACTTTTCTGTGGAACTGACCATTGCAATGTTTTATCAGGCTAGCAGAACGGTAGTAAACATTATCCTTGATTCAGATCCTTCACAGGATGAAAATAAGGTTTTAGAGGATGGATTCCAGATTATCTGGAAAGATCTGACTAAAAAGTAATTTTTTTATCCCACGTGTGAGTGAGCAGTCAATCAGAAATAAAGCAAACATTTATGTAACATTAAATATTTAATGATTGACTGGTCAGTCAAGAATTGAGTTTACAATTGAGGATTTGATATGAGTTATAATGTATGTACCTACCAGAACTTTGTTTGGGGCAGGTCAATTAAACAATCTGCACATCCAGAAAATGCCTGGCAAAAAAGCTATGATCGTTGTTTCAAAAGGGAAATCCGTAAGATCAAACGGTTATCTTGCAAGAACAGAAGAACAGTTGAAACTAGCAGGAGTAGAAACTGTAGTGTTTGACAAAGTTGAAGCCAATCCCTTGAGATCAACAGTTATGGCAGGTAGCGCTTTTGCAAAAGAAAATAGCTGTGATTTTATTGTCGATTTAGGCGGCGGAAGCTGTATAGATGCGGCAAAGGCTATCGCAGTAATGGCCACCAACGATGGGGACTACTGGGATTATGTGTTTGGTGGAACGGGAAAATGGAAGGCAATGGAACATAAACCGCTTCCTGTTATAACCATTACAACAACAGCAGGAACAGGTTCCGAAACTGATCCATGGGCGGTTGTAACACATGAAAAAAATCACGAAAAAATAGGACTTGATAATGACAACATGTTTCCTGTTCTGGCAGTAGTTGATCCGAAACTTATGACATCTGTGCCGCCGAAATATACTGCTTATCAAGGCTTCGATGCGTTATTTCACAATGTAGAAGGCTACGTTTCTAATGGCGCCAATCTAATGAGCGACATGTATGCGATTACAGCGGTAAAAAATGTGGGATGTAACCTGGCAAAAGCAGTTAAAAATGGGAACGATTTGAATGCACGTGAAAAGGTGGCTTTTGGAAGTACTCTTTCTGGTGTGGTTGAGTGTGTAGGGCGTTGCACAAGTCGGCATTCCCTGGAACATGCAATGTCGGCTTATCATCAGGAACTTCCACACGGTGCAGGTCTTATCATGATCAGCAAAGCGTACTTTACACATCTTATTGACAGGCACGTATGCGACGATAGGTTTGTAAAAATGGCAAAGGCAATGGGGATGGAGGATGCGAAAGAGCCGATGGATTTCATCACAATGCTGGTGAAATTACAGGAAGAATGTGGCGTTTCCGACCTCAAGATGTCCGATTACGGCACTAAGCCGGAAGAATTTGAAACAATGGCTAAAAACGCAAAAAATACGATGGGCGGGCTGTTCCTTTGTGACAGAACCGAACTTAGTATTGATGACTGCGTTGCTATTTACAGGGCATCTTACAAATAAAAACTAGTAATTCTTTAATTTTTTGACCACTGAGTGAACATTTTTTACAAATTTCGAAGGAGATAAAGATATGCGTGAATCAGGCAATTTAAGTGACAGTGTAATTTTCCCGAAAGGTGAAAAACTTCCAGAACAGTTTAGTAAATATTTTACAGGTAACGCATGGCTGAATATGCTTGTGCCGAAAGATAATGAATTTAATTGTCCGATCGGCAATGTAACATTTGAACCAGGCTGTCGGAATAACTGGCATAAGCATCCGGGAGGACAGATTCTGTTAGTAACAGGTGAACGTGGTTACTATCAAGAGGAAGGAAAGCCCGCACAGGAACTTAATCCTGGTGATGTAGTAAAAATAGCTCCAAATGTAAAGCATTGGCATGGAGCGGCACCTGACAGTTGGTTTGTACATCTTTCCGTTGAGACAAATGCTAACGCAGGCCCGGCAGAATGGCTGGAACCCGTAACTGATGAAGAATACAACAATTTATGATAGCACCATTATCAAATATAAAAATTGCAGGTAGCAGAATAGAGAGAGTTAAAAAAGATTATTAAAGACGTAATTGGGGGCATAAGAGTGAAAGTATTATTGGTAAACGGAAGTCCGCATGAGAAAGGCTGTACCTATATTGCTCTTACAGAAGTAGCAAAGACTTTGAATGAAGAAGGGATTAACACAGAAATTTTTTGGATCGGAAAAAATCCGCTTACTGGGTGCACTGCCTGCAAGACCTGCGCCAAAACAGGGAACTGTGCATTTAATGACCGTGTCAACGATTTTCTTGACATCGCCAAAGATGCCGATGGATTTATTTTTGGTTCTCCGGTGCATTATGCAGCCGCAGGTGGCGCAATTACGTCTTTTATGGATTGCGTTTTCTATACCGACCTGCAGGGAGGAAGACGGTCTTTTTATCTGAAACCAGCGGCAGCAGTTGTTTCTGCAAGGAGAGCGGGAACGACAGCCACACTTGACCAGCTTAATAAGTATTTCGCCATTTCAGAAATGCCCATTATTTCTTCCCGTTATTGGAATATGGTTCATGGAGCAAAGCCTGAAGATGTGAAAAAGACCTGGAAGGATTGCAGACCATGCGTGTGCTTGCACGGAACATGGCATGGTTCCTAAAGTGCAAGGAGGCTGGTATGAAGGCTGGCGTACAGCTTCCGGTAAAAGAAGAAAGCATATTTACAAATTTTATTAGGGAGTAATTATTATTTGAAATTTTTAGTATTAATAATCAAAAAAAGCGTGGGATAAAAATGAAGAATTTGAATGAAAAGAAATGTCTAATAGTTTATTTTTCACGTGAGGGGAATAACTATGTCAGTGGAAAGATCGTGAATTTGCCTGTCGGTAACACAAAAGTAATAGCCGATATGATTCAGGAAATAACAGAAGGCGATGTTTTCCGTATTGATGCAGTAAAGTCTTATCCAAAGGATTATACTGCAACCACTAACGTAGCAAAAAAAGAACAGAATGACAATGCCAGACCGGAACTTTCCAGCCATGTGGAAGACATGGACTTTTATAACGTGATATTCCTGGGTTATCCTAACTGGTGGGGAACGATGCCGATGCCGGTGTTTACATTCCTGGAAGAATATAATTTTTCTGGAAAAACTATTGTTCCATTTTGTACCCATGAAGGAAGCGGACTAGGCCGCAGTGAAAAAGACATTGCAAAACTTTGTCCGAAAGCAACGCTTTTGAAAGGACTGGCTATCCATGGCTCTAGTGTAAGTGCTGCGAAAAAAGATGTTACGGATTGGTTAGGCAAAATTGGTATGATTTCATAAACTGTTCTAGTCTACAGGACATTTATGGATCATTGAACAGAGGGATAAAATGGCAAAACGATTAGGTTTTGACTGTATGAGATTACCACTTCTGGACAAAGATGATCAAACATCATTTGATACAGAAACATTAAACAAATTGGTAGATACATTTTTGGAAAGAGGGTTCACTTATTTCGATACAGCGTATACATATCATGGATTCAAGAGCGAGGAAGCCGTTAGAGAGGCTCTGGTAAAAAGACATAGCCGAGATGAATTTGCTCTTGCAACAAAACTTCCACCCAGAATGTTAAAGTCAATGGACGATCAGGAAAGGATCTTCAACGAGCAACTGGAAAATTGTGGAGTTGAATTCTTTGATTATTTCTTGCTTCACAATATTGGTGTGAGTGCTTATGAGCAGGCATGCAAATTTGATACATTTGGTTTTGCTTTGAAGAAAAAGGAAGATGGCAAAATAAAGAACCTGGGCATGTCTTTTCATGACACGCCGGAATTACTGGATGAAATTCTAACTGCTCATCCCGAACTGGATTTTGTTCAGTTACAGATCAATTACATTGACTGGGAGAATCCCGGCATTCAGTCAAAAAAATACTATGAAGTAGCAAGAAAACATAACAAACCAATTGTTGTAATGGAACCCTGCAAGGGTGGGAATCTTGCCTCAGTTCCAAAAAAGCAGAAGAATTGATGAAAGCATATAATCTGGAAGCTTCCGTTGCTTCCTGGGCAATCAGATTTGCTGCCAGTCAGGAAGGAGTCATGATGGTGCTTAGTGGTATGAATACTATGGAACAGGTTCTTGATAATACTTCATATATGGCAGACTTCAAGCTCCTGAACGAGGAAGAATACAGAATCATCAACCAGGTAATTGATATTATAAATGAAAATACTGCGATTCCTTGCACAACATGCAGATATTGTGTAGAAGGATGTCCTAAGAATATTGCGATACCGGATTACTTTGCATTATATAATAGTGCAAAGCATGCTGTAACTGATAATATTTCAAGCCAGTTTGTTTATTATCTAAACCTTACTTCAAATCATGGCAAGGCTAGCGATTGCATAGACTGCAAACAATGTGAAAAGGTATGTCCTCAGCATCTGAAAATAACAGAGTATCTCAAAGATGTGGCAGCTGAATTTGAGGCCAGAGGACCGGCGTTACCGACAAAATAAAGATGAATGATAATTTGATCGAACAGTTTGCTAAACAAACTGACGGTTGTGGGGAAGTAGTAAGACGGATTCCGAATATCCGTGAGAAATGAAAGAAGGGTAAATTATGGGTATCAGTGAAACAGCAAACAAGAACCATGAAGAATTATTTCCCAATCATAAATCAACACTAAAAGTGACAGATCCGGAACTTATAGAAATCTTTGACAATTTTGCTTTTGATGAAGTAATCAGTTATGGGAATTTAGATACAAAAACCAGGTTAATGGTTATTTTAGGGTCACTGATTGCAAGCCAGACTTTAAGTGAATATAAAGTGATGCTTGTTAGTGCACTTAATGTCGGCGTAACTCTGATCGAGGTCAAGGAAATCGTATATCAATCTGTACCTTATGTCGGAATTGCAAAAGCATTTGATTTTATCCATGCCACAAATGAAATATTGGAAAGCAGAGGGATAAAACTTCCATTAGAAGGTCAATCTACAACTTCACCAGAAACACGATATGAAAAGGGGTTAGAAATACAAAAATCAATTTTTGGAGAAATGATTGATAAAATGTATGAGGAATCACCAGAAAATCAAATTCATATTCAAAAATATTTATCTGCAAACTGTTTTGGTGATTACTATACTAGGACGGGATTGGATATAAAAACAAGAGAGCTTTTGACATTTTCTGTGATTTTATCCCTGGGTGGATGTGAGCCACAGTTAAAAGGACATATACAGGGCAATCTAAATGTTGGAAACGATAAAGAAACATTGCTTAGCGTAGTTACGCAGTTATTGCCGTATGTTAGGTATCCGAGAACATTGAATGCAATCAGATGTTTAAATGAAGTAATACCCGAGTAGGTCTATGATACAAAGAAATCCATGTGGTAATCCATGGCAGGACGCTGGATGTAATTTTTTGATAAATCAGGATAACTCAAAATATGGAGATAATTTCAATGAATAAAAAAGTATTGGTGCTGTCCGCCAGCCCGAGGAAAGGCGGAAACTCCGACATGTTGTGCGACCAGTTTATACTTGGAGCAAAAGAAGCAGGCAATCCGACGGAAAAGATCTTTTTGAGAGATAAAACGATCAATTACTGCACAGGATGCGGAACCTGTTTTAACAGGGGAGAGGGCTGTTCCCAAAAAGATGATATGGCTGAAGTCTTGGAAAAATGATTGCAGTAGACGTTATTGTAATGGCCACGCCGGTGTACTTTTACACGATGAATGGTCAAATGAAGACTCTAATTGACCGCACTTGCTCCCGTTACACAGAAATAAACGACAAGGAATTTTATTTTATTGTAGCAGCAGCCGACGATAATGGGCAGGCTATGGAAAGAACACTGGAAGGATTCCGGGGATTTACTTCCTGCCTTGAAGGAGCAAAGGAAATAGGTATTATCTATGGAACTGGTGCCTGGAACATTGGAGACATCAAAGGAAGCAAAGCAATGGAACAGGCATATGAAATGGGAAAAGCGGTTTGATTCGGAAGAAGGAACAATGAGCAGAGAAGGATTATGTGAACAGAGATCAGAATCATTATCTGGGAGGTCTAACTAAAAACTAATTTTTTCACTTTTTGTGAGTGATTGGTCAATCAAAATAAATATATACCAATAAATGCGTCTCTGTGATTGACTGCTCAGTCAGTGTTAAGGTTATCTTATACAATTCAATAAATCAGGAGAAGGAAAAATGCTTTACAGAAAAATGCCTAAAAATGGAGACGAACTTTCTATACTTGGGTTTGGATGCATGCGCCTTCCAGTGAAAGAAGACGGTAGTATAGATGAAGAAAGAGCCACTAAGCAGGTACACTATGCAATCGACCAAGGAGTAAACTATGTTGACACGGCCTGGCCGTATCACATGGGAGAAAGCGAGCCTTTCTTGGGTCGTGCCCTTGCCAATGGATACCGTGAAAAAGTGAAACTCGCAACGAAACTTCCTTCGTGGCTTATAGAGAGCCGGGAGGATATGGATAAGTTCCTGAATGCTCAGCTGGAGAAACTCAAAACAGACCATATCGACTATTATCTCATACACGCTCTCGTCGGTGACCTATGGGACAATATTGAAAAATTGGGTGTAGCTGATTTCCTCTACAAAGCCAAAGCTGACGGCCGCATAAGGAATGCAGGTTTCTCCTTCCACGGCGCTGGGGAAGATTTCAACCGGATAGTGGACGCTTATGACTGGGACTTTTGCCAGATCCAGTACAACTTCCTGGACGAAAAGAACCAGGCAGGGACCGCCGGTCTAAAATACGCTGCCTCCAGAGGGCTTGGCGTTATCATCATGGAGCCCCTCCGCGGAGGAAATCTGACAAAAACCGTGCCTCAAGCCGTGAAAGAGATCTGGGACGAAGCCCCGATAAAGAGGTCCCCTGCGGAATGGGCACTTCGCTGGGTATGGAACCACCCCGAGGTCACGGTCATTCTTTCCGGCATGAATGAGGAGGAACACATTCAGGAGAACCTCAGGATTGCAGGACAGGCATACCCGGATTCGCTGACAGAAGCGGAACTGCAGCTGATAAACAGAGTGGAGAGCAAGTATCGTGAACTGATGAAAGTGGGTTGTACCGGCTGCCAGTACTGCATGCCCTGCCCGGCGGGTGTGAATATTCCACTCTGTTTCGAGGAGTATAACAATCTGTACTTGGTCGACAATCCTGACGAGGAACGGTTCATGTATGCAGCACGGCTGGGCGGGGCTGTCGGTCTCGGGGAACCTGAGTTTGCATCATTGTGCGTCGAGTGCGGACAGTGCGTTGAGAAATGTCCCCAGCACATTGACATACCTACGGTTCTCAAGTCCGTTGTAGAAGAACTTGAAGGACCTGATCTGGAGGAGAGAGTTGCCATGGCAAAGCAGCTGTTCAAGAAGCAGGCTTAAAAGCGAGAACAATTCTAAGTACCAAAAAAGCAAAATGAAGATATTGTTTAGGCTGACTTTATTGAAAGATTAAATAATATCTCCATTTTCCATTACTTATATTCATGTTCAGTTAATTACACCCATTTAGCTTTAGAATTTTGAATTTTTACCTTAAATTGCGAAATGGCAACCAAATAATTCTGAAAATCAAGCTTGTATGAGTATAGCGCGAAATTCTAAAGAGTCTCCAAACGAATAAATTGTTATCCAACAATTTGGTATTTAAACTGTTTATTATTAAAGCATCTTATTTTTCAGTGCAGGGTAGTATAATGGATCTTACTGACATACTTAGGGCCGTTAAAGAAGGAAAAATGGATCTTGAGAGTGCGGAGCAGCAGGCTCGGGGCCTGGGCTTTGTCTCTTATATGGATATAGCAAAACTTGATTCTCACAGAAAAAGCAGAACAGGAGTAATCGAGGCTATTCTTGCCGATTGTAAAGATCCTGACGACATAGTGGAGATTGCAAGGGTCATGGTTGCAGAGAGCAAGAGAGCCCTTATTACGCGAGTTTTGCCAGGGCATCTCGAAGCTTTAAAGCAGGCGTTTGGCCAGGATAAACTTGAGTGGAACAGCCGGGCTCGTACCGTCGTTATCCATGACGGCACACCTGCACCCAGAACCGGTGGAGTTGTAGGGTTTGTTTCGGCAGGCACGGCAGATATTCCGGCTGCAGAAGAAGCAAGGGTTGTAGCCTCTGAAATGGGCTGTGAAACGGTTACGGTTTATGATGTGGGGGTTGCAGGAATTCACAGGCTGATCCCGGCACTGGATAAATTGAAAGCCATGAGACCCGGATCAATCGTTGTTGCAGCCGGAAGGGAAGGAACGCTTCCCACAATAGTCTCGGGACTAGTTGACGTACCTGTTATCGGGCTTCCGGTTTCTACAGGCTATGGAGCAGGTGGAGGAGGAAAAGCTGCTCTGCTGTCAATGCTCCAATCCTGTTCTACACTTGCAGTTGTAAATATTGATGCAGGCTTTGTTGCGGGAGCGTATGCTGCGAGGATTGCAAATATGATTGCAGCTGCTTACACTCACGGCAAAGAAGACAGTGCAAACCAGGAAGGAAAGTAACAGGGGAATAAAAAGGAAAGAAATCGAAACACAGGAAGGAATCTCATGAAAGCACTTGTATTCAACCCTTTTTCAGGGGCCGCAGGAGATATGATTCTCGGATGCGCTCTCGATCTTGGGGCTGATCGAAAAACGGTTAAAGAACTAATTGAAGCTTCTGTCAATGTATCCGTGGACATAAAAGAAGTCGTGAAA
>JAMXLQ010000302.1 GCA_024280975.1 Methanosarcina sp. | reverse complement strand
TAGTTCTATAATATTGATGCATCTTCTTGAATATTTTGACTTTTGTTCATTACTTACAGATTTACATTCTTCTTCTGAAGTTTTTGCAACGGAACCAAAATACCCATATTATGGCGTGTTTGTTGCTGAAAGTAGGATTATTTATTTGTACGTATATTTCATCTTAGTTGAAACTATTCCAACAAGTATTCCGAGAATAATTCCTATCCAGAAGGTTAATAAAGAAAAACCAGTTTTTGCATTTATCTCCCAGTTATCTACATACCATGACGCACTTACAATTATAATCCAGAGAAAAACAAATATCAATTTCAAAAAATTATTATTCATAAAGTTCCATCCGAAAAAGTAATTATGATCGACTATGTGCACAA
The DNA here is from genome assembly GCA_024280975.1 of Methanosarcina sp. Lineage (GTDB taxonomy): Archaea > Halobacteriota > Methanosarcinia > Methanosarcinales > Methanosarcinaceae > Methanosarcina. The sequence continues at coordinate 4,193 of JAMXLQ010000302.1, read as the reverse complement.
TGACACATAGTCGGTCTGATATATTCGATCTCATATTATACTCATATCATACCCGAAAAAGGTTCTGTTGCAAAAATATCTGCTAGGGATATAATAAAATAAAAAAGAAATTAAAGATAGTGATATGCTATCTAATTCCTTTAAATGGAAGCACTTTGTAGGTGAAATTATCTTACTGAATGTAAGATAGTACTTAAAATATCCACTTAGCTATACAAGTATTTGAATAACATTATAGAACAAGATCATAGATCTATGAAGCGAATCGCTAATCCAATGTTAGGATTTCAATCTTTTCAATCTGCAAGTAAGACTTTAAAAGGAATTGAAGCCATGAATATGACCAAGAAAGGACAAATCAAGAATCTAAGTTATTCTGTTCTTAATGAAGAGCCTGTCCCAAAACCAACTATCGTTCCCAAAAATTGTAAGAGTTGTAGAATTATTTTCTTGGTCAGAAGCTAAATTGACTATTTCAAAAAATGAGCTTCAAAGAAGTAAATTTTGAGTTTTGGGATCAGCTCATGCATTGCCTTTAAATTATTGTTCATATCTTTTTGATTAAAATGATATTCGCAGCTTGCACTGATGGTAAAAGTGAAATTTATCGAAAAATATAAAACGGATAACATAATTATATAAACACGAAGGAATAAAAACACTAAGTCAAGGATTCACATGAATAGGTACAAAAAATGGATTATTGCTTCGCTGCTTATCAGTGTGTCATCATTTGCAATTATTACCGGTCTGACTTTTAACTTGAAGACCATTGAAGCTCTGAAAACGATCAAACTAGAATATATTTTGGTAGCCGGTCTTTTTCATATTTTTTCATACTTTATCTGGGGAGCCCGGACTCGATCTCTTAGCAATGCCCTGGGGTACAGAGTAAATTATCTTAAGATAGTAGAGATAATTATTTCAAGTGTTTTTGCAGCTGGAATTACTCCTGCTTCTGCAGGTGGAGAACCCGTCAGAATGCATATGCTGTACAGGAACAATATTCCTCTAGGGAAGGCTACAGCCATAATTGTAGGTGAACGTCTGCTTGATGCCTTTCTAATCTTTGCTTCTCTACCTTTTGCCCTATATATTATGAAAGATATTCTTTCTAACTCTAAACTCAATATGGCATTATTGGCAGCTAACTTCTTGGCATTTATAGCCCTGGGTTTTTTTATTTACGGATTATGGAGGCCTGAAAAATTTAAAAGCATTACACGTAGGATCACAGGCAAACTAGTCCCTCTATTAGGAAAACTGACGAGTGCTTCGATTCCTCATTTAACAGAGCAGGCAGATAGGGAAATAGATCTTTTTCATGAAAGTGTAAGGATCTTTATTTCAGAAGGAAAAAGAGGGCTGCTCTGGGGGATGTTTTTTACCCTTCTCTTCTGGGTCGTTGAGTTTTTCCAGCTTATCCTGATTCTAATTGGCCTTTCACAAACCCCTTCGATATTAACTGCTTTTGCAGCTCAGGTGCTCCTGTCAGTAGTCATGATAATACCAGCAACTCCTGGAGCAAGTGGAATTGCTGAATTCGGAGCAGCTTCCATTTTTTCTGTTTTCATAAATGCGTCCATTATTGGAGTTACGATTATCGCATGGAGAGCCCTAACTTACTATATGAACCTTTTATTAGGAGGTCTCATTAGTCTTAAGGTAATTAAAGATATGGATCTGATTAAAAAATTAACAGGAAATTCTAACGAGCTTCAATGATTACCTTAAAAAGATAATGAGCTTAAAATCGTTTTTAATAAAATTTCTCAATCTCATGTTTTACTTCATCAATAGAGAACTTTTGCCTTACAAGGGACTTTTCCTGAATTGCTGGTACCTTCTCCTCGTATATGTCTCTCTTATGTTTATAAAAAATGCCGTTTGGAATTTTATCCCCCCATTCCAAAGACTTTTCAAATGCTTTTGTCTGGTTGTGAGGGTCATGGTCATCCCCAAGCTTGTAAATTCTGTCTCGGTACCATTTGAATGTGTTTATCTTATTAAAGGTAACACAGGGCTGAAGGATATCAAGAAGGGCAAAGCCTTTGTATGTTATAGCTGCTTTCATAAGCTCTTTAAGGTGCTCCTGATCTCCTGCAAAGCCCCTGGCTACGAAGCTGCAGTTCTGAGAGATAGCCAGAGCAAGAGGATTCAGAGGTTCCTGAAGGACACCATATGGCTGAATTGTTGTATAGGTTCCCTCGGCTGTAGTAGGGGATGCCTGCCCCTTAGTCAGCCCATATATCTGATTATTATGTACGAACAGGGAAACGTTCGTATTCCTGCGGATTGCATGAATGAAGTGGTTTCCGCCTTCCCCGTAACAGTCCCCGTCTCCTGCAACTGCAATTACGTGCAGAGATTGGTTGGCAAGTTTTGCAGCTATAGCTACAGGCAGAGTTCTTCCATGCAGCCCATTAAATGTCTGACATTTAATATAATGAGGCAGCTTTCCAGCCTGTCCTATCCCGGAAACCACAAGGACTTCCCATGGCTCAATGCCAAGTTCTGCAAGTGCCTGCTTAATAGTCGAAAGAATATTAAAATTTCCGCACCCAGGGCACCCGGCAGGGACCTGGCCCTTATAGTCTTCAGATGTAGGCATGCAAATCCTCCTTCAGGTTCTCAATCATAAAAGGTCTGCCATCGTATTTCGAAATATGGTTAGGTATTTCAAATCCAGTTTCTGCTCTCATTAATTTTGCAAACTGCCCGGTTGCGTTATTTTCTATACATATGGTAAGGTCTGCGTTCTTAAGAAGCTCGATATAATCGAATTTATCCCTCTCTGGAAAAGGATAGATCTGACTGAAATGCAACATTGCAACCTTTTTATCCTTGGGAATAGTATCAATTACTTCTTTTATCACACCATAAGTAGAGCCGTGCCCTATGAGTACTATTTTTGGAGAGGGGTCACCATAAAGAAACGGAGCCTCGATTTCTTTCTTTATCAGCGGCAATTTCTTCAGCAACCTTTTCTGAACCATTTTTTTTCGGGTTTCACCGTCTTCTATAATATGCCCTTCTTCATCGTGCTCATCGCTGTCCGCTACGACCAGGTGCTTTCTAGATTCTCCAGGAATTGCAAAAGGAGAGACTCCTGTGTCCGTAAATTTAAAGCGTTTATACTCCTCAACACCTTCAAGGTCCTTTTCCCTTAACCGGTAATCATTATAAATCAGCTTCCCCAAGTCGAAGCCTTCAAAGGTCCATTCGGATTCTGCAAGATATTGATCGGACTGAACGAACACAGGAATTTGATATTTTTCCGCAAGTTCGAAAGCCCTGTTAGTCAGGTAAAAAGCTTGTTCCGGTGTTCCTGGTTCAAAAATGACTCTTGGGAACTCCCCATGCCCTGCATGAAGAATGAAAAGCAGGTCTGCCTGTTCCGTACGTGTAGGTAAACCCGTAGCCGGCCCAGGGCGCTGAAATTCCCCGATCACAATAGGAGTCTCGGTCATTCCTGCTAGAGAAAGCCCTTCTACCATGAGGGCGAATCCTCCCCCGGAAGTTCCGGTCATAGATCTTACACCTGCAAATGAAGCCCCTATCGCCATGTTCATAGCTGATATTTCGTCTTCAGCCTGTTCAACAACAATATTGTACTCTTCTGCTCTGGAAGCCAAATACTCCATGAGCCCTGTAGAAGGTGACATAGGATATGCAGCGTAAAACTTAAGACCTGACATAATGGTCGCCATCCCTATTGCATCGAGTCCGGTTATTAGCATGAGTTTTTTATATTCAGGCTCCCGGATTCCAAAAGCTTCGCATCGGGGACAGTTCGTACGAGCATATTTATAACCCGCTTCTGCGCAGGCTATATTGTTTTTGACTATCTCTTCCCCTTTTTCACTGAAAGTTTGTCGTATAATATCCTTAAAGATCTCAAGCCCAAGATCAAGCATTCCGAGTACTGCTCCCGTAGCTACTGTATTTGCCATAATATTATTCTTTCCGATGTTAAGAGCTATTTCTCTGAAAGGGATGTCTACGAACTTAGATCCTTCATACTTCTTTTTCGCAACCTGGGAATCATAAAGGATAAATCCGTCATCTGTTACGCTATTTTTGTGGATTTCTATAGTATTCTGGTCAAGAGCTAAAAGAATATCAACCATCTCTTTGGAGGCTGATATCCACTTGTCAGAAGACCTAATCTGGTAAAAATTATGCCCACCACG
>JAMXLQ010000301.1 GCA_024280975.1 Methanosarcina sp. | reverse complement strand
TCACTTTTCACAGACACTCTAAGTTGCTTTAATCTGAATTCTGTAAAACATAATATTACTGAGTCATCTAACTCGGTCTGATATCTACAGGATCACAGATAATAAACGGAAAAGATTTAAGTCTATTGTTACTATAGGGGTAACAAATGTTTTCTCAAATTAATCCTCAATTAATTCGTAATCTTGAAAATCTCGGACTAACCGAAAACGAAGCCAAGGCGTATGTAGGACTTGTAAGTTTGGGGGAAGCTACAGCTCGCGAAATTCACGAACTTACAAATGTTCCAAGAGCCAAAATCTATGAAATTCTTAAAGTGCTTGCGAAAAAAGGCTATCTGGAAGTGAGACAGGGATCTCCAACGTATTTTCGAGCAGTTGATCCTAAGAAGGTAATCGGAGAGATAAAAGAAGAATTTTTAAACTGCGCAATCGAGACACTTAGCCAGCTCAACGAACTGAGTTATGAACTTCCAAAAACTTCTCCTGTATGGTACATCCAGAGTGACTGGGGAATGAAGAACCGGATACGTGAAATTATGGCCGGAGTAAAAGAGGAATTGATTATTTTCTCATCCAATCCTGAGTTTCTGCAGGAGTTTGAGCCGGATATAAAAAAACTGGAAAAAACTTGTAATCTAACTCTTATTGTTGATGAACTTGACAAGTTCAGATCACTGCCTTTTGAGTTCAAAGAAACCAATAAAGAATTTACGGATTTCATGAATAACATTGTAATTGATGGCATTCAGTATAAAGAAGAATTTTTTATGATTGCCGATGGAAAGGAATCAATAGGGGTTCACAGTGCAGGGAACAAAAGAGAAGCAGTGATTATCAAACTGCCGATTGTCTCTTATATGCAGAAAATGATCTATGAAAGGGTACTTGAGCCAAGCTTTGTAAAAAAAGACAGGTAACCAGCTTATTGGTCAGAATTCTCCAACCTTCTCAAAACTTCTTAACGTTTCTGTAGGTAATTTTAAAACAGAGTTTGCTAGCCTTTTTAAAGGTTATTTCTCTTTTTGAAGATAGAATAAACTCTATTGGGCACTATTAATATAATCGGAAAATAATTCTTCTATAAATATAATCATGAAATAATCTTTCTATAAGGTTTTATCACAAGCTCAATTACGGAGACCATAGGTGTTGAAATGAACAGTGTAAAGATTGGAAGCGTTACAATTAAGTGGTTGGGCCATTCTGGCTTTTTACTTGAAGGGGATGGCAAAAAGATTTATATTGACCCCTTCGACCTCAGTGAAGAGCCAGCTTTTGATGACAAAGCCGATATCCTGCTGATCACCCATGAGCACCTTGACCACTGCAGTCCTGATGATATAAGAAAGGTTCGGCGGTCGGACTCAACTACCCTGATCCCTGAAAACTTATCCCTGCAATTCAAGGGGGATGCAAGGCGGATTGCTGAGGGAGATGTGCTGGCTGATGGGCTTGAAATTAAGAAAACCCGGATTGAGGTAGTTCCGGCTTATAACCTAGATAAACCCTATCATCCCCGTGGATCTGGGGTTGGATACATAGTGGAGGTTGGAGGAATCAGAATTTACCATGCAGGAGACTGCGATTTCTTTCCTGAAATGAAAACGATTAGGACTGACGTAGCTCTTTTACCTATCGGGGGCACTTATACTATGAATGAAGAAGAGGCTGCCAGTGCGGCTGCGGCTATATCTCCAAAATTCGTAATCCCAATGCATTACGGGAAATCAAAAGTAACGGATGGAGATCCCGAAAAGTTTAAAGCTCTTGTACACAGCAAAAACCCTGAAATCAATGTAATTATTCTTGATTCCTGATTCCAATTTTTAAAGAAGCTTCAAAAGATCGAATTTCGAGACAAAAAGCAGGATCAATCTACTCATGTCCAGAATAGCAAGAAAACAACAGAAGAACTTGATTCAGGTTATCGCAACTCAACGCATGTGGCGGCTTTTTGAGCTTGCAAAAAAGGAGTATTCAGAGCATCCTGACCGCAGCGAGCGTTACGTGCAGCTTATCAGGAACATCTCTATGAGAAACCGGATGAGCATTCCAAGGGAAATAAAAAGCAGAATCTGCAAACACTGCTATGCTTTTCTCGTACCCGGAAAAAATGCCCGTTACAGGCTGAAGAAAGGATATATCGTTATTTCCTGCCAGCGCTGCGAGAAAGAAATGAGATATCCATATAAAAAATTAAAATGAAAGCTATCTGGGCATATGAGAGCGACCTGAAGCCCAGATAAGGAAATTCTCAAGATGTCTGGGGATTTTTAAATCTCTCAGGGTTTCTCAAATCTTTTTCTCTATACTTTTTCTCTATTGAAGAAGCAGTATTAAACTTTAAGTTTTGGCAGGACTCCCCAGGCCTCTCATTTTTTTTATGGTTAAGGCTATCTGTTTTGCAATAACAGACTTTGGACCCTTATCATCCACGAGCACTCGTCCGCTTATTTCCCACCAGGACTTGGGATAGGCTTTTTCAGGCTCTACTTCGGGGTTCAGACCAAGTTGCCGAGCTGCTTCTTTTATCTCATTAAGTTGCGGTTCCTTTATTGCATTCTTCCGGGAGATAATTCTGCCACTACTCCTTGACTTTGTCTGATCGAGATATACCGGCCAGATTACAAGTTTTCCCTTATCTCTCATCATCATGTTATCTTTGTCCTAAACTGTTTTCATTCAATTTAAAAACTGTCCCGGAAGCCTCACCAAACCAGGACTCTTTTCCTATCCATGAGAACTTTAGTTTATTTAACCTGCAACATGTAATTATTTATCCTCCCCGGATAAGTTCTGCATGGTGTTAATATGATTCCGTCGTTTACAATTGATGAAAAAGTAAGAGCTTATATAAGAAAGAGCGGGCAGGATTTCAGACTCTGCACGTCCCCCGAAGGCCCTGTGCTTCTTCCACTTGGCACAGCCGAGCCCAAGCCTTCAGACCTTAAAATTTTGATTGGTAGCAATATTCTTTATGTTTCCAAGCTTCAAGCAAAGTATATAAAGAAAGTTGACTGGCCTATGGTGGAAAGATTCCTGAATTCTTCCGGAGAGCTCAATATCTGAATTGTTGTTACCTTCAAGCTTACTCCTTTTATTTGAGATATGAGATATTTTTCATGTTTCTTAAAGATGCATATCCGTGTTGTTTATAAAGAAGAGGGAGCATAGGGTAAATGTCTACCTGTTCCAGATCCTGCACAGGTTTTACTCAGAAGAAAGGAAAATTGCCGCAGGCTGAAAAAAGATCGCTTCAAGCTCAAGGGAGAATTTGTCTGTGAAAATGAGAACGAAAACTGCGTTTATGCTCCTTGCCCTGCTGGTGGTCTTCATATCGGGCTGTATGGAACAAAAAAAGGAAATCGTCGTGGATAAGCCTGGAAATATCTCTAATTATGAATTTGAGGTTTTTCTGAATGAATCAGGTAATCAGACGCTTGCAAATACCACCACGTACTATTTGCCGAAAGATAGTACAAAGGTACAGGTTGTAAACATGGTACTAAATACCAGCAAGCTTGAGATTTACCCCCCTGATACTCTGGACGGCGGCTCCGAGGATAATCCTATTCAAAATTTTGTACTGCTCGTGGATCCTGCAAATGAGACCATAGCAAACCCGCAAACGTTTCAAGAGCTTTCCAACAGAAATGAAACTTCGTCTATTAATTATACACTGACTCAAGAAGTTAGCCAGGGTATGAAAGTTATAAACCTGGAATTTAAAGAGCCTGTAACGGGTTTTGTTGCATATACGCTCAATAATCAGGGAACTCAGAGCTTTTCATTCCTTAAACCTGACTCTGAATTCATCCGTGTCGTGCTTCCCAAGGGATATGTCACTGGCAACAGGGTGTTCGGGATATCAAGGCCGGAGCCTTCGAAAATAACCTTTGATGAGAAAGGAAGGCAAACTCTCTTATGGATTTCCTCGGAGATGGGAGATAGGGAGGAGGCTATTCAGGTAAAATACTATACCCAGTCGGCTCCTCTACTATTCTCAGCCGCAATTATAGTCTTGCTCTGTGGAGCTGGTCTTGTGCTTTTACATTATGCCAGAAGTAAAAAGGAACTCAAGGCTGTTAGAGGAATTTTGGATTTAGAAAAGGAATATGAGGAGAAACAGCGAAAAAGGAAATGACTCTGCGAGGATATTTTTTCCTCCATACTTTCTCTCCCAATAAACTCTTTTTTAAAATTCATAAACTATTTATGACAGTCATATCATATCTTCTTATCGATGAAAGAGTGGGGAAAAATCCGGTATAAATATCTCTTTTC
>JAMXLQ010000300.1 GCA_024280975.1 Methanosarcina sp. | reverse complement strand
CCTTCTAAGACATAATTAAGTCCCCAGGCAATAGAAGAGGGCTCTTTATGAGCAATAACGCCTGTTTTGAAGTTCTCTACAAGGGCAACAGCATCGCTTGCAACCACTGGTTTACTTGCATCCCAGGCTTCAAGTACAACGATTCCGAATGGCTCATTTCGGCTGGGTATACACACAAGATCACAGGCATTAAACCAGTCTATTACAGTATTATCTGGGGCATATCCGAGAAAGTTGCAAGAATTGCCAATCCCAAGTTTGTGAGCCTGACTTTCACAATGATTGCGCATTTCTCCTTCGCCTATTAACACAAACCGAGCATCCCTTTTCCTCAAGACTCTAGCTGCAGCTTCCACCAGGAGGTCAGGACCTTTCTGATATGCCATCCTTCCTGTGAAAAGCACAACTGGGAGAGATGGATGAATACCGTAATGTTTTTTCACGTTCCCTGGATCGATCTCTCTTTTAATCTTTCCTACATTTATGCCATTAGGAATTTCCCATAGCTTGTAATTAGGAATTTGATAAATTTGCTGGATTTCCTTCGTCAAGATTTTCGAAGTCGTGATCACATCAGAGGACTCGTACCCTCCGAGCCATTCTCTGTGAGATATTTCCTGTGCCTCCCACCAATATCCATGACGATTTCCGTTACGTCCCCATTCCGTGCTGTGGAAAGTCAGCACAAAGGGCAGCCCGAACTCAGATTTTATCCTGCAGAGAACATTTACCGGATGCCAGTCGTGCCCGTGCAGGACATCAAACTCGCCTGCTTTTTTTCTGACATCCAAGAACCGGAGGTACATATTGTCGCACATCCTGTTCATCTGTTCTACTATTCCCCCATCTTGATCACAAGCTACTCGGTGATAGTAAACCCTATCGATGATCTCATCATTATTTTCATGACCCCGTGTAAAGAGATGAACCTCATGTCCTTCTGCTGCAAGGGCTTCAGAGAGTTCAGATACATGTGGGGAAATTCCTCCTACACGTATAGAATACAAACTTTCCCAAGAAAACATTCCTACTCTAAACTTTTTCATATAATTATTCCTTTTTACAAAATTGAGTTTTATATATCAAAAATTTACAAGTTTTATAGTAAATTAGAAAAATGCATAATCTTTAAGTTAAAACCTGTCCATCTTTGTCTGTCATTAATACTTAATACCCATATTGGAATTACCTATTTTAGTATATCTTGCTCTAGATTCTCTAAAATTAAAGCTTTCAATACGATCCCATACAAGGTAATGGCAAGTTGATGGGTGTTGAGGAATTTTCCCAGCTACAGTCAAGCCTATAAAATGTCTAACGCTCGTCAACTTAACAGTACTCAGAAAACTTTACAATATCGCCAAGAAAAACCTATTTAAAAAACACGTTAAAAAGATCGGAGAAAGCCTGGAAGAATTTTTGTTCCTATTACCTATCCCCCGATAAAGTAACCCAAAAAATATTCCTTCATTATATTCTTTGGATTAGAACGTCTTCCAGGCAATTCTTTACTCACATACCTTACCGGTCACTTTCCCATTTGTTTTGATCCCAGTTTTTTTCTTGGTGGTACCTATTGTTTTGATTTGTTCTTTTTGGTCTATTCTCTAACTCCCGTAGGGTTACAATACATAATTATTCCTAAACTTATTTAAAATAAATTATATGAAAAATTGGTTATGAACAAATAATATTCATATGTAAAATGTTTTTTTAGCAAGCAACATTTTAATGTTAATTATAGTTTTTCAGTTCTGTCAAATTTTCAATTTTTTACATACCAAATATAGAGACATGAATATACTACGCCCACTGATATATTTATTAAAAACGCTTCTTCATAAATATATAGAAAATTATTTTTTGCTTTGAAATCTTTGGTTTGAAAATAATATTTCTTTGAAAACAATTTTTGATATAAATAATTTAAAATAATTTAAATCATTAGTATATTCTAGAGTTGGGAAGTCGGGATAGGAGGGATAAATTGAAATCTACCACATCACCTAAATATTGCCTGAATAATCATCTATCTTTTTTTGAACAGCGTTTTGAGGAACACTGTTTAAAGAGGTATCCTGGAAAATATAATCCATGGATACAGTGGTATCAGGCTTCCTATATTACCTTCTTTGCTGTCTTTTCAATTCCACATTTTCCTCCTTTTTTCCCATATTTCTAAGACTGTTCAGGTCCGCCTAATAAACTATTACCTCTGCATTCAGTTAATTCCTGCCGAAAAACATGTCAGAAACTACCAGAGAGTAGGCCAGAGAGATTCAGTACTTTTTACCCAAAACAACCTAATGCATTTTAGCCTAATCACAAAATGAAGGTAGGCGGGCATCTGGGTTTGTAGCACATACGAAAGATACGTAGGAGTCAACCCAAAATAGGCCAGAAATCACCGGAGCAGACCAGAAAATCCCGCCTGATAACTTATTACCTTTGAATGCAGTTAATTAGTGTGGAAATATAGGTCTGAAACTGTTAGAAGGTAACAAGTCAGAAACTATCAGCGAGCAGCCAGTTAAGAAACGTAAAATCCCACAACATGGCTTGATTCATTCTAGACATTTCTACAATATCTCTAATGCTTTATTCCGGGTTGTGCCGACGCATTGTATTTATGAGACTTCGTAGTATAATTAAAGACGTTGCATTGATTTGTAGCCGGATATCTTCCGATTGTGAAAAAGAGGAAAAATTATGATTCGTAATGAAGTACTTGACTG
>JAMXLQ010000299.1 GCA_024280975.1 Methanosarcina sp. | reverse complement strand
ATCTCTTAGGCAGTCAAGAACAAGTGTTCCAGCAAGAAAGCTCACAGCAGATTCTTTTGACGCTTCTTCTGTAGAGATATCTTCATCTGAGCTCCGAAAAGGCGATCTTGTCCTTGTAAAGGCAAATGAAGTAATTCCTGGAGATGGAGAAGTTGTAAAAGGAGCTGCACTCGTTAACGAAGCAGCAATTACCGGAGAATCAGCCCCGGTTGTGCGTGAGTTCGGTGGAGACCGAAGTGCAGTTACCGGAGGAACAACCGTTATTGCCAATGAGATTATTGTCAAGATCACTACTGACCCGGGTCAGACCTTCCTGGACCGCATGATCTCAATGGTTGAAGGTGCAGAGAGAAGGAAGACTCCTAACGAAATAGCTCTCGAAATACTACTCATTGCACTCACTGGCGTATTTTTAGCAGTTGTAGCCAACACTTACTCGGTTTCTGCATATAGCGCCGCTTCAAGTGGTAGAGGTTCACCAGCAAGTCTTACTATACTCATTGCGCTTTTTGTTTGTTTAGCGCCCACAACTATTGCAGCTCTGCTTCCAGCAATAGGAATAGCTGGAATGGATCGTTTATTCCAGTTAAACGTCATAGCTCTCTCAGGAAGGGCAATCGAGGCTGCAGGAGACGTAAATGTCTTGCTTCTGGATAAAACAGGTACAATCACCTTAGGTAACCGGCAAGCAGCTGATTTTTTGACAGTAGATGGCAGATCAAATGAAGAATTGATGGAAGCTGCTCTACTTTCTTCTTTTGCAGACGACACTCCTGAAGGCAAAAGTATTATTGCTCTAATTCAGGAAAAAACAGGAAAGACTCCGGTTTCTCCCGAAAATGTCACATTCATACCATTCTCAGCCGCAACAAGAGTTAGTGGCGCACAACACGGCGAAATAACTTACCTGAAGGGCGCTTACGATGCAGTAACGAAGGCGGTTTTGGAACGTGGAGGAATCATTCCTTCGGACCTTAAGGGGAAAGTAGATGGAATTGCAACTGCAGGTGGCACACCCCTTGTAGTAGCTCGTAACGAAACAATTCTAGGTGTTATATTCCTCAAAGATATCTTAAAAACAGGCATTAAGGAAAGATTTGCGGATCTGCGCCGGATAGGGATAAAAACGATTATGATCACAGGAGACAATCATCTCACTGCTGCCACTATTGCAGCAGAAGCCGGAGTAGATGATTACCTGGCAGAATCTAAGCCTGATGATAAACTTAGAATGATCAGGGAATACCAGAATGAAGGATACATGGTTGCCATGACAGGTGATGGAACAAATGATGCTCCTGCTCTTGCTCAAGCCGATGTAGCCGTGGCAATGAACAATGGAACACAGCCTGCAAGGGAAGCTGCAAACATAATTGACCTTGACAGCGACCCTACGAAACTGCTGGATATTGTCGAGATTGGAAAGCAAATTCTGATGACAAGAGGAGCTTTGACAACTTTCTCCATTGCAAATGATATAGCCAAATATTTTGCAATTATCCCTGCTGCTCTCATAGGGATTTATCCGCAGCTTAAAATCCTGAATATCATGGGTCTTGCAACTCCTGAATCGGCCATTCTTTCGGCAGTCATATTCAATGCTCTGGTAATTCCAATGTTGATTCCCCTTGCTCTTGCCGGAGTAAAGTTTAAGAGTATGCCAGCATCGAAACTCTTTGCCTACAACCTGACCATTTTTGGCCTTGGAGGAGTAATCGCTCCGTTTATTGGAATCAAGATCATTGATCTGGTATTGGCCGGGTTAATGCATGCCTGAGGAGGTATTGGCGTGACATCGATCAAAAAAGCCATATTACTATTCGCAGTGTTGTTTATCGTTACAGGTTTAATCTATCCTATGACAGTGACACTTGTTTCTGGTCTCCTGTTTCCGGATCAAGCTCACGGAAGCCTGATTATTGATAATGAAAACCGGATTATTGGGTCAACTCTTATTGGTCAGAATTTCACTGCACCTCAATACTTCCATAGTAGGCCTTCAGCAAGCGGATACGATGCAACTGCTTCAGGAGGGTCTAACCTCGGCCCAACAAATGCGGTTCTCCTGGAATCGATTGCCAACAGGACGAGTGAACTCAAAAAAGCCGGTGTAACTGGTTCTATACCTTCCGATCTGGTTACGGCTTCAGGAAGTGGACTTGATCCGCACATAAGCCTGGAATCCGCACTTATACAGGTACCTGCCGTGGCAAAGGCACGAAACCTTCCTGAAGAAGAAGTAAAAGCACTTGTTCTTTCAGAATCCATTAATTCTCCATTTACAGAGCCTTATGTTAATGTTCTTTCTCTTAACCAGGCACTTGATGAAAAGAGTGCATCATAAGAGGTAATTATGGCAACGGATCGTTCTGAAAATGAAGGAAGGCCACTGCCCGAGGACTTGCTCTTGGTCGCTCGCCGTGCTGAGGAAAAAGAGCGTGAAGGAAAGCTGACAGTTTACCTCGGCTACGCCCCAGGTGTTGGGAAAACATATTCGATGCTTGAAGATGCTCTTCAGAGGCAACGGGAAGGAAAAGATGTCGTAATTGGCTATATAGAAACCCATAATCGGCCTGAAACCAATGCTCTGGTTGAGAACTTTGAGGTCATTCCAACACTTTCTATCGAACATCAGACACTTTCTCTCAGGGAAATCGATCTCGACGCAGTCATCCGACGCCATCCGCAAATCGTTCTTGTAGACGAGTTAGCTCATACCAATGCTCCTGGTAGCAGACATTTGAAACGGTACCAGGATATAGAAGAACTTCTGCAAGCAGGAATCTCGGTTTATACAACTGTCAATATTCAGCATATTGAGAGCCAGAACGATGCCGTTGCCCAGATAATTGGCATCAGAGTTTCTGAAATTGTACCGGACGCTTTCCTTTCTAATGCAGATGAGATTCGATTAATTGACATTACTCCAGAAGAGCTAAGTCTTCGTCTCAAAGCCGGAAAAGTCTATGTAAAAGATATGGCTGAAGCAGCTGTTCAAAGTTTTTTCAGAATAGGGAATCTTCTTGCCCTTAGGCAGCTTGCTCTACGATATATGGCTGAGTCTACAGACGAGAGGATGATAGGCTATATGAGGACCCGGGCTATTCCGGGCCCCTGGCCGGCAGCAGAAAGGCTTCTTGTCTGTATTCGCCCAGGCCCGACAGCTGAACATATGGTCAGGGCAGCATACAGGCTTGCAACCAGATTCGATGCTGATTTGATTGTATTTTCTGTAGATGTAATTGACGAAAGAGCATTATCTTCTCAGGAGCGTCTCTGGATAAATCAAGCTCTTGAAACAGGGAGACGGCTGGGCGGAAAGATAGTGCGTTACCGTGGAAATGACGTCGCTGATGAGATTATACGCTATGCCCGAAGGAGCAATGTCAGTATGATCATGTTAGGAAAACCCCATGGGCTGGATATATTTTCATCTCCGGTATACAGGGTCATAAGGCAGTCACATGGCATTGATGTTCATCTGTACGAGCCAAAAGGAAAAAGCGTTTACATACCTCTCAAAAAGCAAATTCCACTTTTCTTTACAGTAGAATATGTAATCAGCCTCGTCCTCATCGCAGCTGTGGTGGGAATCAATTTTCTTCTTAGAGAGTATATTGGCCCTTCAAACCTGCTGATAATTCAACTCATTCCAGTTCTGGTATCTGCGTTCTTTTTCAGGCGTAGAGTAGCTCTGTTTACGGCCGTTTTGAGCATTTTAATTTTCGATTTCCTCTTTGTCGAGCCTTATTATACATTTACTATTCATGACTGGGAATACTTCATTGCTTTTATAGGATACGTTACTATTGCCTTCATAATTAGCAATCTTGCCGCAAGGCTACGTCATCTACTGCCTCAGATATGGAAAAGCGAAGCTGAGGTGGAAGCAACATCAGGTCTTTCCCGCGGGCTGGTGGAAGCAAAAACGCGACAAGAAGTCTTTGAAATTATTGCCGATCAAATGCATAACTTTGGACCAGGACTTTTTGCAGTACTTATACCTGGTCCTTCTGGGCTTCAGATAGGCGCTGGTGATGCTAACTATCTCCTCTATGATAAAGAAAAAGCTATTGCTCAATGGGCCTATGAAAATGGTCAGGTAGCTGGAGCTGGAACAGATAATCTTCCCGCGGGAAAAGGATACTATATTCCTATCAAGACTCATAGAATGATTTTTGGCATTATGGCATTTGCCTTTGACAAACCTGAAGAAGCTCTGGTTCCAGATAATAAAGAAATATTTGAAACAATGGCATTCCTTGGAGCTCTTGCACTTGAACGTTTATAATAAAGGACTTACACACTTGAAGTAGATATCAAACACCTTCAGCGTTTTGACTGATTTAGTCT
Organism: Methanosarcina sp.; assembly: GCA_024280975.1. Taxonomy (GTDB): domain Archaea; phylum Halobacteriota; class Methanosarcinia; order Methanosarcinales; family Methanosarcinaceae; genus Methanosarcina. The sequence goes on along the minus strand of JAMXLQ010000299.1, from coordinate 3,817 downwards.
TTAGACAGGTGAAGGTTTAATGCTGTTGGTTTCTCAGTTCAACCACATAAGTTCTAAATCCAAGTAAGTCCTCTATTTACACGCAAGCTTGTATCATGTGGAGTCAAGCTTGTATCATATGGGGTGAAATAATGAGAAAAGAACTGATAATTCTATTAGTACTGTTAAGTGTATCCCTTGCAATAGGATGTGCTGGTCAGAAAGGTGAAGCTCCAAATGCAACAGTGACTCCAGCAACTCCAGTAACTTCAGTAACTCCAGGTGCAGTAGGACCTGAAATTATAACAGTTTCTGCAGCTGCTAGCCTTACTGGCGCTTTTACGGACATTGCTTCCCAGTTTGAGAAGGAAAATTCTGGAACGAATGTAAGTCTGAATTTTGCAGGTTCGGGGAACCTACGTAAGCAGATTGAAGGAGGAGCTCCTGTCGATGTTTTTGCCTCAGCTGATGAGGCTCAAATGGACATACTTGCCAATGAGTCACTTATCGAAAACAATTCAAGAAAAGATTTTGCTCAAAATTCACTTGTGCTTATTGTCCCTGAAAACAGTACCCTTAATATCACTGGTGTGAAAGATCTGGCTGACCCTAAAGTTAAAAAAATCGGCATTGGAAATCCTGATACAGTCCCTGTCGGAAATTATACACGTACCGCACTTACTGAAGCAGGTTTGTGGAATCAGCTCGAAAATAAGACGGTACTTGCTGAAGACGTCAAACAAGTACTCGTATACGTGGAAAGAGGAGAAGTTGACGCAGGGTTTGTATACATAACCGATGCAAAAACTGCAGAACCAGGAACTATCAAAATCGTTACAAACGTGTCTGTTAGTACTCCTGTTAGGTACCCGATAGCTGTGATTTCTTCTTCCGAACATAAAGAAAAAGCTCAGAAGTTCCTTGACTTTGTTACAGGGAAAGAAGGACAGGATATACTGAAAAAGTATGGTTTTGTTGCCCAATCTTGATAAAAGATAGAGCTTACTGTAGGACTTATGTGGTTGATACGCATTTAGTGCATAAAATCAAATACAACAGATATCGTATTAAAATTATTTTTTAGGCAATTGAATGTTTACTATCATTTATTTCTCAATTCAACTGCGTAAGTCCTATTATATAAAAGGTATTAGAAGCTAGGTGGAAACCAGCTTCACCCGTAAACTATAGGTATATTTTCTTAGTTTTTAGAGTCTATCAGTACCAAACGAGTAGAAAGCTAAGATGTCTACTCTTTTTAACTTTTTTATACTTTTATTGGTAAAACTACGAAAGGAATGCCGTCTGCATATAGTTTTCTCTGTGATGCGAAGACAGTATAGTTATGCAGCCATCTTGTAAGCCTTGAATCATTCGGGAAGACGATCTGTCCACCAAAAAATACAGCATTAGGAAACTTCTTTAGAATCTCTGGTGCCAATTTTGCAATCTCTTCAACAACGTCAGTGCCGACTGCAGTAAAACCTTCAGCATAGTAACCGTGTGATGAAATTAATTTTACGTACCTATCTACATCTTTATATACTTGGGTTTGGAGTTCTTGAATTTCTTCTGCTCCTTTGAATACACCAGCATCGATTACCCCAATTTGTACAAATACAAAATTCTTGTACATTCCACCGAACAGTTTGAATATAGTGGACAGTGCCTGCATCCCTAGACCGTTAAAACCATTTACAAGAAGCACTGCAGTCTTATCCTGCATGTCAGCCTTATCAGGTTTATCATTCTTAGTTATATTCATACATTTAGGAGAATTTATTGTCTTTGCATTCAGCTCTCTTATAAGCTCTGAGGCGTTGTCATAATGGCGTCTTATGAGGATAACAATTCCAGCAAAGGCTCCGATAATAAGCAATGTTACCCATCCTCCTTCGCCGAACTTAACGGCTATTACTGATGTCAGAATCAAAACTGTCATAAGCAGTCCGGTACCATTGATAATTAATTTCTTCTTCCAGTCTTTAACTTTCGTTTTAGACTTCCACCAATGGCGAACCATACCTGTCTGAGACAGACTAAATGTTATGAAAACTGCTATGCTATAAAGGACTAACAGGTGTTCGACTGATCCCTGGGTAATAAAGACCATAAATAACGCTGAAATACCCATTATTAAGATTCCGTTTTGTGTTACAAGTCTATCACTCAGCGTTGCGAACCTGGTAGGAACCCATCTATCCAGTGCCATGTTTGCCAAAACTCGTGGACCGTCTATAAATCCAGTTTGTGCAGCTACAAACAAAAGTCCTGCTTCAGATACAAGAGCCGCTATTACAAAGTAGTGACCTAAAAGTCCCCAAGGTCTGGTAATATTCTCAAAAAGAATAGCATTCAGAGTTTTTCCAGATTCTGGAGAAACGTGGTAAAATATGTAAGTAAGCATTAATCCTGCTGCCATAAATGCCAGCGAAATCGCCATGAGATGCATAGTTCTCTTAGCAGTGTGCACTCTAGGTTCTCTCATTACCGGAACTGCATTACTTACGGCTTCAATTCCTGTATATGTTCCTGCACCCATACTATATGAATGTAGAATCATGAAAAGCAACGCTGTGAGTCCTGCACCGGATATTATGTTATGGACATTAGTTGCAGTATTACTCATTACTGTTGGTACATTTGCTGCATGGAAATAAAGAGCATATAATATTAAGGTAACATGAGCAATTACGAATAGTGCAAATATAGGTATTAAAAATAAAACTGATTCTTTAATTCCTCTTAAATTCAATACTATAATTGTTATAATTACAAAAAACGCAAATCCTAATTTGAACATCTGCCAGCTTGCTGGTAGAAAACTTAGCATGGCATCTACACCACTTGCTATCGAAATAGCAATTGTAAGTACATAGTCTATAAGGAGTGCACAACCAGAAAGCATTCCAAGCGATGGGGACAGCAATTTACTAGCAACCAAATAGCCACCACCACCTGTGGGGAATAGTTCGATTATCTGCGAATAACTTGTACTAATTACAAAAATTGTTAGTATAATACTCAGTGCTACAAATATGGCAAGGTAAATATTATTTCCCAATGCCAAGTATGCTTCTTGAGGACCATATGATGCAGAAGACATTGCATCCGATCCCAGACCGACCCATGCGAAGAGCGCTATTAAAGAAACTTTATGGAAAATATCAGAATCAAAAGGGTTACGGGGCTCTCCAAGAATAAAAGTCTTTAAGGACTTTAATTTCTTATTATATATTTCACTATCTTGCACTCGTATTAGCCTTCGTTTTATTTTTTTCAGTTACTGAAATCATCCCAAAACCTGTTTTATTCTAAATGACTTGATTTTTTATCTAAATATGACCTGAGTTTTCAATTCTAAGTAATCTGGGTTTTAAGGATCATTTTACATGGTCAGATATAAATTGACTACACCAAAAACGAGATTCGAAAGACAAATTTTTAGTTTCGGGATAGGCTTATTATAAATAATAGTTATATAAACCTCAAATTCACACAAGATATTTGACTTACAATCGGAGTTCTAGTATTTGAATTTGTTTAGTGTATTCAAATTTTTAGATCTGTTCAAAAAAATAATTGTACTTTATTTGCTATCGTTTTTGAGATATACTTAAAAATTATAATAATGAGCCTATCCCAAAAGTAATATTATGTTGAAATTATAAATTTGAGTTTATGTCCTTCCATGAAATTGATGACGTTCTATGGGAATTCATAGAACCTTATCTTCCTCCTCAGAAAACACATACAGGAAGACCTCGTGCAGACATAAGGAAGTTAATGAATGGTATTTTGTACGTCGTTATGACAGGTTGTACGTGGAAAGATGTTC
>JAMXLQ010000298.1 GCA_024280975.1 Methanosarcina sp. | reverse complement strand
TTATTTTGCAAAAAAGGCAATCTTTCATCATAACCATATCCACGTAAAGTTTAGGGGATACATTTATATCAGGATTTTGTTCCTTTCGTAACTTATAACTACAATTAAAATATTAAACTAAAGTACTCGCTCCTTACCTCATCGAACTGTAAGCGTGAGCCTCAAGCGCTGCGCCACAAAAGTTGCGCCGTTTGATCACGCACTACACTGTACAATATCGTTTTCGATCAAGCCTTTTTTGAAAAGGCTTGCGGGAAGTGAAACTCTATGATTGGTTATATAGCAGGTGCATTGACAACTGTAGCTTTTGCTCCACAACTTCTAAGAGCTTTGACTACGAAGTCTACAAAAGACGTATCTCTTATGATGTTACTTTGCTCTACTTCAGGCATGCTTCTCTGGACGCTTCACGGTATCCTGATAAATGATACCGCCCTGATAGCTGCAAACAGTATTTCTTTCTTACTTGCCTTCTCACTTCTGGGGCTCAAGCTTAAAAATGATTGTTCGGATTTTATTCTTAATTTAGGTAGAAAGCCGCAAAATTTTGGAAAGGACTCCCTTTCCTCTCGAAAATGAGCTACTTTTAAATAATTCGTTTTTAATATTTACATATTTCACTAATCTTTAAGAATAATTAACTCAATTTTATTATAATAACTACGATTGTACTTACTTTATTATTGGGGGTGGGGACAATAGCTAGAGTTTTGGGTGGCGCACTGATTGGTATGGTCTGTACTTTTATCTTCTATTTTATTCCGTTTGTAAACTCCATAGCTCCTTTATTGGGCGGTCTCTTAGGAGGTTATTATGCAGATGGAGGTTCTAGAGGAGGGCTTAAAACTGGAGTTCTCATGACTGTTTTTATGATTATTCCAGGTTTTCTTCTTGGGGGAATTCTTGGGTCGATACTCAGAGATGCTCCTGTTCTTGGAGGACTCGTAGCCGCATCTGCATTTATAATTACGATAGTTATCGTAGCTCATACCGCTGTGATAGGTATAATTGGCTCGGTAATCGGGGCTGTTCTGGCTGAAAAGGAGACAATTTAACCTTCTTGTCTCGTTCTAAAACTTAGGTTCGAAAGCTCTAACCGTTTTTCTGAAATTCTGGATGGTGATTTTTTTCCAATCCTGAAAAAAATAGAGAAATGGAGTTACGAAGAAAAAGTTTTTCAGATCTTTTTCTTTAAAATAAAATACTCTACAAAAATCATGAATAGGGGCAGGGAAATTGCCAAAAGTATTTTTGCTTTCCTTATGGGGGTTTCGCTGCTCCTTTCTGAACTTTCGTTGAAAATATTAGTTTTTACTTCACCTTCCCAGTTTTTCAAAGTTTCCTTTACTTCTCCCTGTCCACTGGCTTCCGAAATGTTTTTTTCATCTTTACTATCTACTACACTATATTCAGTTATTGCAAAAAAGGAAAAACCAGGCGTTTTTGATTTGAAGTAAACGTAATTTTGGTCTTCTTTAACTTTTTCTGTGTATAGAGACTGCCAGCCTTTATCGTACCATTGAAGAGTTATCAGGGATTGATTAATATTATTATTTTTAATCCAGGCTTTCTCAACCTTAAAGCATACCACAGGATTTCCAATGTTCTTTGAGGTTGCAAACCCGCTGTTTCCAACCCAGAGGTTGAAGTACTTATATATCTCTCCCGAATCCAGTACTGAAACCAGAGTTGATTTTCCTTTGAGCTGTTCAGCAATAGCTGTTGTCTTTCCTGCGGTCTTCTTTGCATCAAAACTCACATACACAACACAGGTTGCATTCTTTGTGAAATCAAGCTCCACAGGCTTTCCACTTGTAACATAAGCCTGTGAAATTTCCTTTTCCTCAACATTATTTTGAGGTTCTGGGGAACCACCCCCACCGCCTCCACCGCCGCCACTGCTGCTGTGGTGGCTGCTTCCTCCACTGCTGCCGTCGCTTGAGCTACTTTCTTGTGTGACAGTTATCTGAGCAGTTTTTGTGAGCTCATTATTGGTTTCATCACTTTCAGAAACGACGTTGGTGGCGTCCACGGTCGCTTTTACTTCTATCTGCCCTTCATTTCTAGGAGTCCAGGAAAAAGTGCCGCTTGTACTGTTGCCTGCGGAAAGTGCGGATACCGGTATTTCCCCGCTGTACGTTTCGTTTGTTCCATTAATATTATATTTAAGTTCATTACTCGGCGAATCTCCAGGTCCATTGTTCTTTATTGTTACGGTGAAAGTTATGTTCTCTCCTAGCTTCGGACTCTCTGGATTTAAAGAAATAGATTCTATTTTCAGATCAGGGAGCAAGGCTTTAACATTCATCTCTTTAATAAGCTGGTTGTTAGTCTCGTTACTTTCATGTAAAGCCTCTCCGGAATCAACAACTACTTTCACTTCCATTGGTCCTTCTTTATCTGGGGTCAGGGAAAACGAAACATTTGTACCTGCCCCCTGTGAAAGAGATGGAATAGAAATACTCTCATTGGCAGCTATATCATTAACATAATACTTTGCCACAACTTCTGATGAAGGAACTGTGCCCTGGTTCTTTACTTTCACAATGAAATTTGAGGATTTTCCTACCTGAAGATCCCCTTGTTGAGATAAAATATCCTCAATTATCAAATCCGGAAGAAATTCCTGTGCTACAGTTATCGTATCTACTTTCTGGTTATTCTCCTCATCGCTTTCATTTACTAAGTTTCCTTCATCGACCACTGCCTTTATCTCTACAGGCCCTTCGGAGGTAGGAATCCATGTATATGAGAACGGTCCACTATTTTCTCCTTGGGAAAGCGAGGAAATATCCCATTCGTTTACCGCGTTTCCACCTATATAGAGCTTCAGCTTCGTTTCTTCTGAAGTCGACTTTCCCTGGTTTTTTACACTTATTTCTATATTTTCATTCTCTCCGGGTTGGAGATATTCAGCATATTTAAAAGTATCAATTATCAGGTCGGGAAGTCCGGTATTTTTGATACTCAAGGACTTTGTTTTTTCGTTATTATTTTCGTCAGTTTCAGTCACTGATTCTTCTTCATCAACTTTTGCAGTTACTTCCACTGTTCCTTCGGTCTCTGGTTCCCATGAAAATGAAACTTGCTTACTCTGCCCAGCTTCTATTTTAGGAATTTCGGTGTCCCCTATGCGACTTCCGTTAATAAAATAAGCCAAGTTTGTTGAATTTGACGCCCCAGTTCCCTGGTTCTTTACCGATACTATAATCTCTACTTTTTGTCCTAGTTCTGGATTCTCAGGATCAAACGAGAGATTTTCAATCATCAAATCAACAGTTGAATTTCCATTGTCCTTAGGCCACGTATCTTCTGCAGCAGATGCTATGCCCAAGCTCATTCCAGGAATTGCTAGTATTATCAATAATATAGAGATTAAAGAAACAAAAAAATGGGCTTTCATTTCATCAGCCTTATTTACTCCAGTCTTGCTAACTATCTCTTAAATCTTCATAATTAAGTGATGAAATCTTCTATATAAACATTGATATTTTTTACAGATATTTCTGAATAATTTTTATATTAAGCTGATTCTGTAATTCAAAATTACTTCTTTAAATTTTTACTTTAGAACGATCAATTGAGCTTTTGATCATAAAAGTAGTTCTGAAAATTGCTGGTTTGAGAATAAAGTTGATTTTGGGATGACCTCAATGAACAATAAAGAAAAATTAAAATAGTATTAAAAATAATATGTAACTTTTAAAAATAGTTCTCAAATCTTAAAATAAAATGCAAGAAAGATTTAGACAATTAGATATTTTCTGTCTTTGATTTGGGGTCTACTATCTACACCAAGAATTCCGGCAATCTCTATGCCTTCACTTCCGACCTCTGCAAGCTGGGCGTAGATTTCAGCCTTTGTTATATACTTTTCAGTTCGTGTACCATCAGCTTCTTCCATTTTGATGGTTATTTCTTCTTTATTGTGTCCTTTTGCCAAGCATTCCTGAACAATTACGCCATACTGCTCGGCAATCACTTTCAGACAATCAAATATCTGATTGGTAGAGACTGCATCCTCTTCGTCAAGGAGGATTTTTGAAAGGGTATAAGTACGAATATTTGCCCTGAAATAAGCCTGAACTTTTTCAGAAATTCTTATCAAACTTTCCATATCAATAAAAGCCCCAAGCTCTTTATCAGCGGTGATTTCTTTATCATCTTCATATACAAAATACCTATGCTCTCCGCCTTCTATCCTGAATTTTCTATTTGCTTTTTTATTTTCCAGGGCCATGCGTAGATTTTTCTGGGTGTCAAATTCCAGGAAAGTTACAAGGAATTCGGAAAGGTCCTGCATTTTTATTTTTTCTTCTTTCCGCAGGATACCTGCCCGTGTCCACCCTGGTAGGCTTAAGTTTCCGAGCAGCCTCTCTACTGTTAGGGTATCTTCTGCAAAACTTAGTCTGTAATGATACTGCAAGCCCAAAACCCAACCTTCCATTTCTCCTGAAATGCCGTTTGCACTGCTAAAAAGCTCAAATCTCTTTTCAGCCCCGTAAACCCCTGAGATTAAAAACCTGCTAAGAATTTCAAGTATGTCTTCTTCTAATTTCTTAAATTCATTAGGAGTCCCAGTTTCTATTTTTGTACACTCTGCTTCGAGGATTTCTCTTCTTTTCCTGAGATTCTCGCTACATGTTTGCAGGACTGCGTTACTACAGGGTATAACATCCTCGATATCAACTTCGTTTACTAATTTCCTGAGTAAAATCCCAAGTTTCTCTTCAAAATTATTCATTCCTTCTATTCTACTTTTCAACTCATGAAGTGCTTCTTTATGCTTGCACTTTATCTCTATTATGGAATTTTCCAGAGGGATTACTCGGGAAGTTATATTTAAAAAAGTTTTCAGATCCTCAATGAAATCTCGCTGTACAGGCAGTTCCGTAGAGTCCTGGTAAATATATTTCATAAAAGCACCCTGGATAGCTAAACAACCCTTCAAATATTCTATGACTTATAGCTATATAATATTTTATCCAAAGGCTTTCTCCATTTTCAGAAGAAGTCTCTTATTTTTTTCAGCGAGCAATTTTACATGACCATATACCTTATACTTTGGACATATGCCTTATGCTTATACTTTCTCTGAAGTGGCCGAGGAACTCGGCCATCTCATAATTAGAGCAGAACCTTTCGGACAGGGTCCAAAATCTCATTTATATATTTTGCGGCTGAATTTTTCAGGTCCATTGGATGGACATTTTCTGCTACAAAAGCATTTTCCATCTCTTGGTAACTCGTATATGTTATATTTCCCCCAAATTTCTCAGGTCTCTCTACAACAACTGTCTCGTATCTGGGAAATATATGGTAGCGGAAAAGGGCAAGAATTGGGTTCTCTTCCGTGTCTCCTATCTTGCAGTAGGCTTTCTTAAACTTTCTGTAGATCTCTTCTTCGGTGTCGTCTACCGAAATGAAATTATCTTTTGATGAAGCCATCTTGGTTCCGTCTAATCCCAAGAGAATTGGGGTATGAATGCAGATTGGGGTCTCGAATCCGAGACTCTTTAGATTTTCACGGGCAAGCATATGGATTTTTCTCTGGTCAATACCTCCAACTGCGATATCAACTCCGAGCATGGCAATATCAATAGCCTGCATCAGTGGATATACCATTTGAGAAACGGTTGGATCGTCCATAGCACGCCCGACTTCATCCATGCTCCTGCGAGCTCTGTTCAAAGTCACTGCCCTTGAAAGCTTGAGAACATTTAACATGTACTCTGCCCCAAGCTGATAGTCAGACCCATAAACGAAATTAGTTTTTTCTTCATCAAGCCCGAGGGCAATAAAGCAGCGCCTATTATAATCTGCAGTCTTTCGGACCTCTTCAAGCGTGCCTTTCCGATTGAGATAAGCGTGTACGTCTGCAAGCAAAACAGTAATTTCAAATCCGGCTTTTTGCAGATCAATCAGTTTATTTACTGTAAGAACATGCCCCATATGGATTTTTCCACTGGGTTCGTATCCTACATAGGCGCGGGGAGCTTCTTTTTTATTAAGAAGTTCTTCAAGTTCGCCTTCAGTTACAATTTCCTGAACATTTCTTTTTATAAGTTCGAGTCTGTCCATGCCTCTACATTCCTTTTCTTTTCCTATTCTCAAAAACTTAATCTCTATTTATAAGTTTCTGTAAAAACGCCATACCTTCTTCGGATTTAAAATTCGGGATTTCCCAGTTCTGAATGACCTTTCTACGCAGAGATTTTGTCTCTTTATCAAGTACGGGATTAAAGCCAGAAATTTCGTATTCTTCTTTAGAAATAATGATTCCTCTCCTCTGCCAGGCAGGAAGCATTGCAAGATTGATTCCTCTCTCAAAAAGCATTTCGTGGATCCCCCACTCTTTTCTTCCTTTGAGGTATTTCGAAGCCTCAGCCTTATCTATTCCTTCATTCCTCAGGGTATAATATCCCCAGGCTGACACAAAATTGCGCCAGGCTTCAAGCTGCCTCCAGTGGAAATATGTAGGAATTTCTTCTTTTTGAAGAACTACTATTCTAGAATCAAAAGCCACAGGTTTTTCAAGCTGCAGGTTTATCGTAAATGCGCTTCCCAGAAAGCTTGCCACGATAGAGTCAATCTTTTCAACTCTTCCCTCAAAGGGAAGTTCCATAAAGAGAAAACTAATTTCATCCGAAAAAGTATAGGCAAAGAGAGGGCTTAAACCACTTTTCTTAATAAAAAGTTCAACAGTATCAGCCATTGCCCTGGCGAAAGTCTGATCATAAGGTTTTCTAAGTCCCAAGGCCGAAAGCGTATTTTTAAAATTCCTGCCGTCAGCGCGCACAACCACTGGAGGGATACAGCGCATTTCAGCATAGATTTCTCGGTCTTTCATGCACTTTTCGAGATTTACTTAATCTTCTTTTCGTTTTTTGTATCTCTGGACAACATCTCTGACAATAATGATGTCTGCTGCCGTTATAACCCATCGATAAGGAATAATTACGCCTCTGCTAGTCAGGTCAAAAAGTTCCCTATTAATATCCGAAACCGCAAGTCCGGTAATTTTCTGGTCTTCTATATCAATTACGAGATCCTGCAACTTCCCTACATAAACACCAGTGTTTGTGTATATGTTTAAACCAAAAAGTGATGTAAGTTCTGCGCGCATTATATCCCTGCTTTGTAAATTAATTTAAATCTTTCTCCTAACCTTATAGGAAAAACATATTTATATATCTTACAGTTTTGTCAACTCTATATAATTACCAGTTTTTCGCATTTCCAAGTAAAAGTGAAATTTCAGTCATTATTATAATAACTTCTTATTTAAATTAGCGAGAAGTAAAAGTGGTTCAATTTTATTACTCTTTATCTAACGTTTAAACGAAAAAGAAGGAACTTTAGATGAATTAAAGCTGTTTTTGCTCTGACTTGATCAACGGATGTAACTTATTTGAATGAATTTATCTACCCTTATCTGTTGTAACTATCCAGAATGAAAATTGTACCTTATTGAGTAATTTTTCTGGCTCACAGGTAAATTTGTGAGTCACCTGTAAGCAGAAATCTTAAGTTTTATGTAACTTTTCTTTTTAACTCTAATTCACTTATTATATTGAATTTCAGTTTATCTTTTATCCAGTTTGTCATACTTCCAGCTGTGAAATCACGCTTCGAATAGTTTCGGAGGATTTCCTGAGGATCTCGTACTGGTTTTCATCGAGTTTGAGTTCTAGGATTTCTTCGACTCCTGATGCCCCAAGCTTTACAGGTACACCGAAGTAAATACCTTCCTGTCCGTATTGTCCTTCTAAGTAAGCTGAAGCAGGTAGTATTCTCTTTGAGTCTTTAATCACAGCTTCCGCCATTGAGACAATAGCTGCCGAAGGGGCATAAAAGGCACTGCCCTGTTTAAGAAGTTCCACAATCTCGGCTCCTCCATTTATTGTTCTCTCTACCAGCTTGACAATTCTGTCATCTGAAAGCAAGTCTGTAAGCGGAATCCCTGATACTGTCGTGTATTGAGGAAGAGGTACCATCAAGTCCCCGTGTCCTCCTATAACCATTGCCTGTACATCTTTCTTCGAACACTTCAGTTCTTCTGCAATAAAGCTTGCGAAACGTCCCGAATCCAGAACTCCGCTCATCCCGAATACTTTCTTAGCCTCAAAGCCGGTTGATTTCATAGCTATATAGGTTATAATATCAAGAGGATTTGTAACACTAATTACTACGGATTCTGGAGCATATTTTGCAATATTTTTGGAAATTCCTGTTACTATTTTGGAATTTGTCTTGATCAGATCTTCCCGAGTCATTCCAGGTTTTCTTGCAATTCCTGCTGTAATTATCACAAGATCAGAGTCTGCAATATCTGCATAGTCATTGGTCCCAATTATAGACGTGTCATAACCCTTTATAGCGCCTGCTTGCATTAGATCAAGGGCTTTGCCTTGCGGTAGCCCTTGTACAATATCTGTCATGACAATTTCGCCAAGTTCGAGTTCAGCTAGCCGCTGGACTGTAGTCGCCCCTACATTCCCTGCACCAATTACGGAGATTTTAGCCATTAATTGCACACCTTTGTTAAATAATTCATTTTAGAATAATTTTCGATCTTAAAGCTTTAAAAATTTATCCTGTAATATGACTTTATTACCTGTCAGTTCTATTTTTCTATTTAGCTATGTTCGAATCTTATACTATTTCTTGCTATTTAGTTCTTGAATTTTCTGTTTTCTCTTTCTATATTTTCAAATTTCATGCAGTATTTTTATTAAACATTACCCCCAAAATGCTCAGGGGAAACATGCTGAATAACACATATATTCATATTCCAGGTGTAGGAAAGGGCCTCGAGAAGAAAATCTGGGCTCAAGGAATACATACATGGGAAGAATTCCTTGAGATGGAAGACAGGATTTCCATACCTTCATCACAAAAGTCCAGAATTTGTGAAGAGGTAAGGAAATCTTCTGAACGCTTGGCAGCAAAAGATCATTGCTTTTTTTCGCAATATCTTCCTTCTGCGGAACACTGGAGGGCATATCCTTTATTTTCGGAATCTGTCGCATTCGTAGACATCGAAACGACAGGGCTTTCTAAGTCCCGGGATAAAATAACCATTGTGGGAATCTACGATGGAAGAGAATCAAAGACCTACATAAAAGACATTAATCTTGATGAGATTGTAGATGAGTTCTCAAAATACCGGTTACTTGTATCTTTTAATGGCGCCCGTTTTGATTTACCTTTTATAAGATCTGAATTTCCCGAAATTGAGTTCAATCAACTCCACATAGATCTCATGTACCCTTTAAGGCGAATTGGATACAATGGGGGCTTAAAAAACATCGAAAAATTACTTGGAATTTCCCGAAGTGGTGACACCGAGGGCATGACAGGGTTTGATGCCGTAAGACTCTGGAAAAAATATGAGAAAGGGGATCAGGAAGCTCTGGATAAACTTATTAAATACAACAGGGAAGATATAGTTAATCTGAAATATGTTATAGAGCTTACGTATCCTAAAATGGTTGAAAAAGCTTTGAAGGGCTGAGAGGTAAAATCTTTCAGGTTAAGAATTGACAAAAGGTAAAATCTCAGACAGCAAATAATACTTTCATCAATTAATTTATATACTTATATTGCTGTTTCGAATAGTCGACTTTGGTAATGTATTGACAAATCTATAGTAAATTCTTATTCACAATTCAAATATATCTATATGTTCTGGTACAAAAGGGGAATTCAATGGAAGTAACACTAAAGTTCGGGGATAAAGTCACTGTGGCAGATGTAAGAAAACTCCACGATATGGAAGACGTAGTATTTGATAAGGAATGGTTTGAAGAAACAGAGGCAAGGAACCGAGATGTGTACTACATGTTTCGGGACCTTGCGAAAAAAGACTCTGACCTTGAAGCAATTAAAGCTCATCACCTTAGGTATGACATTACTGTAATTCCTCCCCAAATGCTTGGATCGGAGTATATTAAAACTGTAGGCCACTACCATCCCCGCGTTCCAGGAACAAATACCTACTATCCTGAAATTTATCAGGTGCTAGAGGGTTCTGCTACCTATCTCATGCAAAAAGTTAAAAACGAAGAGGAAGACCTTGTTCTGGATGCCGTGGTCATCACGGCAGAAAAAGGAGATTTGGTGCTTGTTCCCCCTGGATACGGTCATGTAACTATAAATGCCTCCGAAAAAACTCTTGAAATGGCAAACTGGGTTTGCCGCGACTTTTCTTCAGTTTATGAGCCTATAAAAAGACTTTCCGGAGCTTCCTACTTCTTGCTTAAAGACGGCTTTGTCAAAAATCCACTTTACAGGCGTATCCCGCCAATCCGTCACATTAAACCCTTTGCACATGATGAGCTTGGGCTTGGTTCCGGAGAGAGTATGTATGAGCTCATAAACGAAATTGAAAAACTCAGATTTTTGACAGCGCCACAGGATTTTACAGGATTCCTATCAGGAGTGCTCTGAAAATTCGGCTGTTTCTAGCTTAAACTGACTGTATTTTTATTTTTTATTTTTCCCTTTCAAGGTCGTTTCTTGGAAAACCCCTACTTTTTATTTTTTTCTGTTCCTATAGTAAGTTCTATTTAATAAGCAGATGAAAGCTCAAAAATAAGCGAGAAGAACTCAAAACATATTATTGTAATTAATACGGCTCTGTATAAATCCTATCTTAACTGACACCATTAGGCTAAATTTGAATACTGAGATTTGATGTGATAAGACCCAATTAAAAGTTTTTGATAAGTTTCGTGCAAGAGGTTTTCTACAAAGTCATTTAATACATAACTTATAATAAGTATAAATACCTTCAATTACTGGAGGTTCAAAATGCAAAAAAATGGATACCGTGTCCAATTTACATCATCCAGAATAAAAGATCTTATGTACAGGACTACGTTTGATCCTAAGAAAATGGATGGAGATATTATTCTTAATCTTTCACTGATTGATAAAAAAGATCTGGACGACGTGCTTGGGATCTTTAAAATGGTAATTTCAAGTGGACTTTCGGTGACCCCCTATGTTAAGATAATCTCCGAGGGAGAATCTATCGGAGACCTGACTGTTGAAAAGGGAAAGGTAGGTATTGGAACAGTATGCAGCATTACAATTGACGGCGTATTGCTCAAGGCAGGAATACCTGTAAACCCTAAACTTGGAGGAGTTGTCCAGATCCGAAACGGAATTCCGGTGCGTTTTACCGATGTGCTGACCTATGTAAGTACAACTGTAGATCCACTTGAAATCCTCATGTCACAGGGTATTACCTCTGTGTCTGAAATGCTCAGGACAGGTTCAGGCAAAGTTCTTGCAAATCTCAGGGAAGCCCCTATGGTTGCAAGAGACGAAATTGAAAGCTGTCTCTCCGATCTTTTGGACGCAGGCTTCAGTGGAATCCTCGAAGTTGGAGAGCCAAATACACGAGTTCTAGACGTTCCCATCGAAAGAGACCATCTCGGGATAGTTGTCATAGGAGGGACAAATCCTATGGCTGTTGTACAGGAATATGGGATTGCCATAGATACCAGTGCAATGTCAAGATTGATTTCGTTCAAAGAGATGAGCAGGATTGAAGATCTGGTTTAAAGGCTTAATGATAATCTTATTCTAAAATCTTGTTGTTTTTGAGCCTTTATTCACTATTCAATTCAGCTTTTCGGGGTAACTTCCGAAGGCTGGCTTCTCTACTTTGAATTTGCCTTTCTCCGTATTTGTTCTCCTACAAACAGATCTAATTTTCTTGCAAACTCTTCCTTTTTACCGTCGGGAATAGTTGCTCCTGCTGCGATATCGTGCCCGCCGCCTGCACCTCCAACTTCAGCTGATATACTCGACATGGCTTCCGAAAGGTTAACTCCCTTTCGGATCAGATCCTGCGTTCCTCTAGCTGAGACTTTTATCCCTCCTTCGGTTTTTGCAAAAGCAATAATGGGAAGATTTCTGTTTTCAACTAATGTAGAACTCATGCCTGCAATAATTCCCACGATGGTTTCTTTTATTTCCGAACCTGCATCGAAGTATTGGATATTTTCAAGCTGGATGACTCCTTTTTCCTTAACATACATTAGTCCATTAACAAGGTTCTGCCTATGTTCGGCAAGCAATTTGCGGGCATCTTCATAAGCTTCTTCTCTATTTCCCATGCAGACTGCAAGTCCTATTTCGGCATGGTCATATCGTGCAGTAGCATTAAGAAGGGTAGAAAACTCTGAAGCATCTCTCATTTCAGTACCTTCTTTTTCTTCCAAAAGAACATACACTTCACCTATCAGGCGCTCGATTTTGTACGAAGGTATACCTGATTTCAGGCAGTACTGGATGAGTCCTGAGACAAGTTTCTGTTTTTCCGGGGTTTCAAGATCAATCCAGCGCCTCCAGCGTTCATCCTGGCTGAAGGAAATGTTAAGGGAACGAAGAAACTCAACGCAAGCTTCTTCGTCTCCTGTAAGCCCAGGAATATAAGGATCTGAAGAATATTGCATTAATTTATAAATTGGGCGGGTTTGCTTTCCAAATAGGACCAGGTCTTTTTTGAACTGGAGAATGCCTTCTTTAACTCCTTCTTCCAGAATTTCTCTGTTAATCCCTACAAGCTGTCCCATTTTCAGGTGCTGCATGTCCCCAACTGCCCCTACTATGGCCAGCGAGGACAGATCCTGATTTTTTCCAAAGGCTGAAGCTAGCAGATAAGTACTTCCTGAGCCGCTCAATTCATAAGAACCATTTGCTCCGAAAAGGTGGGGATTCAGGTGAAATTGATGACTTCCCTGAGGCTGGTGATGGTCTGAGATCACTGCATGAATCTCGCGAGATTTTATCGGTTCGCACATCCCGCTTCCCAGATCCGTAAAAATGACAATATCATGGTTTTCATCTGCGATGGTATCAAGAGCTTTTTCATCAAGCTGCTTGACGAAGCGTGTCGTATATTCAAAATTACCCCGCTCAAGGGCAGTACAGATAATTCCTGCAGAAGTCAGCCCGTCAGCATCAATATGGGATACAACGTGGACTGATTTGTACTTCTTAATCTCTTCGGCACACCTTGCCGCCTCTTTATTAAATGCTTTCATTATCTCAGACATTATTTTCTCCACGATTTCTGCTTGCCTCAGTTTAACCGGTTTTTACGACTTATTTTCTTTCCCATTCCCTTGGATCAACCCTATAGTCTTTTCCTTCTCTTTTTATTTCAGGAAAACTTCGGATCTCCTCTAATGTAAGTTTGAGATTCTGGGTAAGATATTTTTTTTTGAGTTCATTCCAGGGAACCATGTATGCTTCCCTGCCGTGTCCGGGTCCCAAGCGAAGTTCCACTGCAAGAAAACCGCGTCTTCCTGATTTGTTCAGGTAGTCAGAAATTCTTTCTATCTGATGAATACCGTT
>JAMXLQ010000297.1 GCA_024280975.1 Methanosarcina sp. | reverse complement strand
CAGATGGCTTCGGTATGTCCGTCGACAACAGGGACTCTGTGGCAGGAGGCACTGACTCTCATATCTGCAGGTATAATTTCAGAGCCGTTGAACTCCCCAAGGAGCTTTAAAGTTTCAGTCTCCATCTTCTTTTCTTCGCTTCCTATGTATGGAATTACATTGTCATAGATTGCCATTGCGGCAACTCCGGAAAATCCTGCCCCTGAGATTGCTTGCATTGTGGCTACCTGTATGGTTTCTATCCCGAACTGCATGAGAGGCTTTAAGGTAAGGGTCATGACAATTGTGGAGCAATTTGGATTCGTTATGATATATCCATCCCATCCCCTTGAGTCCTGCTGGACTTCAAGAAGCCCGAGATGCTCTGAATTTACCTCGGGAATCACGAGCGGAATATCTTTTTCCATTCTATAGGATGAGGCATTGCTTGCCACTGCAAACCCGGTTTTTGCAAATTCGGGTTCTACTTTCAGGGCAAGGTCTGCAGGAAGCGCCGAGAAAACCACATCTGCATCTACGGCTTTTGGATCTACCGGGACGACTTTGATATCTTCAACGCTTTCCGGCATAGCTGTATCTAACCTCCAGCCTGCGGCTTCTTTATATGTTTTGCCGGCGCTCCTCTCGGATGCTGCAAGGGCTGTAATCTCAAACCAGGGGTGGTTTGCAAGTGCTTCCACAAATCTCTGCCCGACAGCGCCTGTAGCGCCTAAAATACCCGCTTTAATTGCTACCATCTAAAAAGCTACCTCCGGAAAGATAAAAATGATTTGATAAAAATTATTGATAAAAAGGAAAAAGGAAAATGGAATAAAAAGATTATTCCAACGAATTACCGTTTTACTCTTCTACCTTAATTGCCTGGTTCGGGCATGCTTCTTCACATGCGCCGCACTCTACGCATTCATCCTGGTCGACTACTGCGAGTCCCTTCTCTTCATCAAGGGTGATTGCTTCAGAGGGGCATTCATCGACACAGCTTCCGCATCCTGAACATTCATCTGCATTAACTAATGCTGGCATATTTCTTCACACTCCTTTTTAATTGCTCGATATATACCTGGAAATTAGATAAAGCGTTTTTGGAACTTCCATAGGATATCGAAAAGTTTGATCATAACGCCATTAACAAGATAACCATAAAAACTTATCGCTTTTTACCAAAAGGCAGATTTCAAAAATCAGGATGGAGTTAACCTCCAGACAACTAAAATACATCTAATTGAAAGGTATAAATAAAAGAAAAATTAAAAAAGTTTATTCAACAAACCGAATCGTGCATAGCAATTCCGGCATCAGTCAGGCGGTACATCCCGTCTTCGAATTTCAGGAAACCTTCCTTTAGAAGGAAATCCATATGGAACTTGAAGAAGAAATCATTCAGTCCAGATTCTTCTTTTAATTGTTTTTCAGTTTTTCCGAATATCCCCACAATGCGGAGGAGCTTTCTTCTTGCAGGATTTATGGAAACTTTTTCCATCATCATATGTTCCAGTTTGACAGCTTCGCCTTCAGTAGGCTCACATTTATTCTCAAAATAAGCGTCAAGCTCATCAATTTCCTCGCTCATATCAAAACTCCATTATTTTTTATTTATCAAAGTCGGGCTTTTTAAAAAAGTTCCGAAAAAGATAAGTGTGATTGTAACTTTCTCAGTTAAGCTGCACGTTTTCTTCTTAGCTTTTAATTTGAACTTTACACTATTTTCATTCGTCTTTCCTGTATATATTTATCATACAGACTTGCTCATTTCCATGCTCACTTTCGTGTTCACCATGTTCAATATCATGCTCGTGAACTTCTTTTTCAAAAACAACTCCCGATTTCTCGAGATTCCCTTCAAGAGTACTTTCAATTATCTCTATGAGGTTATTTTTCGGAACCTTCGTAATTGCGGAAAGCAGCCTGAGTTCGGCTTTCTCACTTTTCCGATCCTTAATAACCTCTATCTGAGGCATTTCTTTAGAAGAAGTTACACTGCCCTTGATTGTATATTCCTGAAATTTTATGGAAAGTTTTACATGCCCTACAAATTCAGAATTAATTTCCTTAACCTTATACTGAATTAGCTGAAGACTATCTTCTATAAAACGCATACTTTCCTCAGGACTGAGATCTCGTGACCCAATTGTATAAAGTACTGAGTAAGCCGAAACCTCAGAAAGTTCTATAGAGTTTTTCCTTCCCTCAGAAGGTTTTTTAAATCCTGGCACAGCGAGATGGAGAAACAGCTTTTCAAATTGCTCATCTTCATATTTTGCCGAGAATTTCAGAATCTGGGCTTCAGGATTCATCTCATGAAGCATTTTCTCAGCTGCCAGGACAGTTTCTGCAGGCGTTACATCAATCTTGTTTATGCAAAGAATTTCAGCTTCCTTTATCTGCGTCTCTATAAACCTCGGAATTTCTTTTGCTTCGGTCCCGAAACGACCAGGATCTACAAGGGTTGCTATAGGGGCAAAGGAGAGCTCGGAAAGTCCCATTGTTTCAATTTCTTCCCTGATCTGTCCTGGGAAAGCAATTCCTGTCGGTTCGATAATAACAATGTCAGGCATAAATTCTTCTTCAAGAGTTTGAAGGGTATACTGCATGCTTATCCTGAGTGTACAGCAAATACAACCGCTTGTAAGCTCTTCAGTTATAATGCCAGGGCTGGTGAGAATATCTCCATCAAGCCCAATTTCTCCTATTTCATTTACAATGATTGCAGTCTTTTTCCCTGCGTCATTGAGCTGCCTGCTAATCCTCAGTATGGTAGTTGTTTTCCCGCTTCCGAGAAAACCTCCTATAATCATGACTTTCATGTTTTTCTCCTTTTTTCGTACAATAAAATTGTTTTTAGGCGGTCTGAGGTATATAATCTATTTAATGATATATATAAAATTGGCAGTGCTGGCGGAGTTGCGGCTCTACAGTACACCTTTCCGCTACTCTAGTTCTGTCTCGGGAGGATAGGACTCTTTTCGCTTCGTTCAAGAGGATTAATTTACGGAAAAGAGGAAAATTTCAACTTGCTGAAGAGGGCAAATTTAAAAAGTTTCAGTTTTTCTCCAGAATGGCGTATCGACAGTTTGCGGCTCTAATCAGAAAGAATTCAAGATGGATTCAAAAAAGAGAGGGGTCTGGACCAGATTATTTTTCCATAACAGGAGAGGCCGGTCTGAGAGGTTAGGTAGTCTTAAAAGAAAATCATTGATATAGTTAATACTTTTGAAAAATAGATTGCGTTCTCATCCAAAAACCTAGAAGTTCCGAACGGATTTAAGAGATTTATTTATCTGGGAAGAGATACTGAGGTACTGGACTCATGGGTTGCGAGTTCTAATTCTCTTTCCATTTTATCCCTTTAATCATGGAGTATTTATTAACTAATGGGATGTTAAAGGGATGAGAACGCAATTCATACTATGTATTCGCAGTATATATTATTTTTAACACCGAGTATTATTTTATCTTCCAGATTTTAATATACCATTATAATTTCAGTCCGTTACTCTAAACTTATACCATCACTATAATATTCTTCTATACCTCTATAGACAGGGCTTTTTCATTCTATTGTTGTCCGGTTTAGCTTGAGTTTTGATATTTCTGTTTGAGATAGTCTTTTTCGGGTCTATGTGTGAAAAAACAATTTTGTGGGAGAAATAAAAAGAGGAACAAGTTTCTATCGAGCTTAATTTCAGGTTTGAGGGAATGGAGTAAATTTAGGACCTGTACTGGAAAGCTTTTCATCTGGTTTTGAATTGGCCGGAGACAATCTAAATTATATCAACAGAATGATTTATATATCTTTTAGTAAATGAGAAAAAGGCCGGGACTGCAGAGTAACAATTATTCGTAATAACTTTGATTACTTTGTGATCACTCTAAGGAGCATTTACATGCAAAGCAAGCCAATTACGCCGGAAATAAAAGCATTCCTTATTTCCATAGGTTCAGTTTCTGTAGATTCCTCGCTTATCCCAAGGGCTCGGGGTTCGACTGCGGGTCCTGGAGCAGGTACAAGTTCAGTTTTCTTCAAGTCGGGAGAAAAACGGGTAAGGCTCAGCATAAAAAAAGATTCTCCGCTCTCAATTCAGAAGGTTGAAGGCGAAGGAAATGTTGCAGTTTTCTACGAGGGAAAAGAACTTGCAAGAGGGAAACTTGAGCCTGCACCTGCACACTGCCCTGAGCAAGCTTTTATAACTCTGTGTGAGAGGTGTATATTTGACTGTAAATACTGTCCTGTACCCAAATTGCAGGGGCATGTTAAGAGTGAGGAGGAAGTCCTGAGCATAATCGATGAAGTTTTACAAGCAGGGAATCTGAAAGCCATTTCTCTTACTTCAGGTGTTGAAACCTCAATCGAAGGAGAGGTTGAGCGTGTGCTCAAACTGCTTCCTGCTCTCAAAAAGTACAATGTTCCTATTGGAGTCTCGGTGTATCCTACTGAAGGCTGTTCCAGAAAATTCTATGAAGCAGGAGTTTCTGAAGTCAAGTACAATGTTGAAACTATGGACAGGGAGATCTTCAAAAAAGTTTGTGGAGACCTTTCCCTTGATTATATTCTGGATAGACTCAAGGAAGCTGTTGATGTTTTTGGAAAAAATCGGGTTTTCAGTAATTTTATAATAGGTCTTGGAGAAAGCGACGATTCTGTCGGGGGCGGGATCGAAGCCCTTGCAAAAATGGGAGTAATTCCTGTCCTGCGGCCTGTAAACCCACACCCTCTGAGGATCGGAAACTGTTTTACAGAACGCCCTTCTCCTGAGCGCCTTCTAAAGCTTGCGAAGATCGAAGCTGAAGTTCTCACGAAAAATGGGCTCAATCCTAGACTTGCAAAAACCATGTGCTTAAAGTGTACAGGCTGTGATCTTGTTCCTTTCGTTGACTTTTAATCAAACTATGGCTTTATTTTTTTATTTTTTAAATCTCTATTTTTTATTACGTTATTTCTGTTGTTTATTTTCGTTTTTTAGCCATTTGAGACTCTATTTCAATTTTTAGTTCATAAGATTATTTATTCACATTAAACATTCTTATTAAATATTTATATGAACCAATTTGTTTTTATGAAGCATTTTGAAGCTTTTTATTTTTCTTTGAATTCTTCAATTTCATTATACTTCTTTGAAGAGGGACCCCTTTATTTCCACTGGAAACTTTTGCAGGTTAATTTTTTTTACTATCAATGCTTTTTTTGTTTCTCTTTCTTTTTGTTCCTTGTCTATATACTCTTCATTTAATCTGTAACTATCTTTCAGTTTATCTCCGATATTTTTATTTTTATGTAAGTAGGGTTCTCTTTTCTTTTTTGATATGATTGTTAAAAGTTAGAAAGTATTTTTATCCAATTTGATCTCTTATTATCCTTCTATAATTCGCTTACTGCGCTCAGAAATTTATTCCGTCACTTCTATTCACTCTCATCTTTTTATTTCCTTTCCTGAAAGCTTTAATACCCCTTTATTTCCACTGGAATCTACGAGTTAACAGTCTTTTTTCTTGTGGAGTATATACATAAACCTCAGTTTAACCTCGGTTTTTTCCAGCAAGTATTTAAAAAAGCATTTGGAGAACTCTTTTGCTGCATAAAAAACACTTTCTCTTATTCTGCACCTTTTTCTTTTCTTCTTCTATTCCGGATTCTACTCTGCATCTCGCACTTGAAGCGATTTGCTTTTGTGTGACATTTCTGAGAATTATTTGCTAAAATTATAACTTTAAGGGCTACAAAATTAAAAAAAATGTAAAACTGCGGCTTTAAAGATGATAGATTCAAGAAAGAAGATTGTATTCTGAGAAATTTTAAAGATATTGATTTAGAAAAGAGAATTGCATTTAGGATTTAAGGTTAGCAGTTTTAAACAGAAAACAGAAAATGAATATAGAATAGAAACTAAAGAACAGAAAACAAAAAAAGAAAATAAAGAAAACAAAAAAAGAAAATAAAGAAAACAAAAAACAGAATATACAGAAAACAAACTCAGAAACAGGAATAAATTCTCCAAAATGTCAAAGGATAAGAGATTTTAAGTGAATACAGGGTATGAAATATAGGGTTTTCAATTTGAAACCGTTTGCCTTTTAAGACTTAACTTAAATCTTACTCGGATTCCTTATTCTGATTCCTTATTTTACTCTTATTATAGTGAATTTATTCTTTGTATTTCTGAGAGATCTCTCTAAGAAAAATTGCAACCCTTTCATTTCCACTGGAAAAAGTGAAATTGATTATCTCTAACCTTCTTCTCTCTGTCCCATTTAAAATTCCGGTTTTCTACCGGTTTTAAATTTAACTTTAATTTTTTAGATTTGGTTTTTTAACCTTCAGGCTTACTTGCCTAATCTCGATAGTTCTTCCGCACTCACACCCTCATGAACTACTTTCGCAATTTTTCGGACAAGGCCTGTGGGGTCCTGAGCCTGGAAAACGTTTCTTCCTATAGCAACGCCTTTTCCTCCGGCTTCGAGAGACCCTTCGATCATTTCTAGCAGTTCCTGTTCAGAATCCATCTTAGGGCCACCTGCGATGATTACAGGTACAGGGCATCCCTCAACTACTTCTTTAAATGTTTCAGGGCTTCCAGTATAGTTTGTCTTAATTATATCGGCCCCAAGTTCGGCTCCTATTCGGGCTGCATGTTTTACGACATCCACATCATATTCAGAGCGAACCTTTTTTCCACGTGGGTACATCATCGCAAGGAGCGGTATTCCCCATTCGTCGCACTTTCCTGCTACATATCCTAGGCCCTGCAGCATCTCGTACTCATCTTCAGCCCCAACATTTACATGAACTGATACGGCATCGGCTCCGACTTTTATAGCTTCTTCTACGGTTGTCACCAGAACCTTATGGTTTGGATCAGGGGAAAGAGAAGTTGAAGCTGAAAGGTGTATTATCAGGCCCACATCGTGCCCGTATCCGCGGTGTCCATATTTTGCAAGCCCCATGTGCCCAAGTACAGCATTTGCTCCGCCTTCTGCAACCTTGTTTACAGCTTCCTGAAGGTTTTTAAGTCCTTCAATCGGACCTGCACCAACTCCGTGGTCCATAGGAATAATAATAGCATTACCGGTATTTCGATTGAATATACGCTCCATCCTCACGGATTTACCTATAGTATTCATGAACTGCATATTACAAGTTAGATGATAAATACTTTATCAGTATATTTTCTAAGAAACCAATACCACATCTTCTTCTACTTACTCTCTAAGAACCCAGTTTTCATAAACTGGAAGCTTAAAAAGAGATTAATAAGAACTTAAACAATGCTCAAAAAGAGTCTAAACAAAGCTTAAAAAGCTCTTTGAAATCTTATTTTGTATTTTCGTTTTGGTAAATTCCTGAATATCCCTCTTCCACTTCCGCTTCCAGGGTATAGAATAAAAGCTGCATAATTCGGGCGTCTTTCTTCAGTTTGAAACCTGCCGCGTTGTAAACTACCAGCATTGACTCGCTGCGCCCCCTGTATCCGGCATCCCATACTGCGGTTTCAAGGGTCGCCCCACAGCGGATAAGAGTTGATCGAGGCTTCGCAATTGCAGCCAGGTTCGTGGGAATATTTACGATCTCATTAAATAGTACTTTATAAATTCCCTTGGATAAATGAATCCAACCATCACTCCCGAATTCAAGAGTTTTTCCATCAGGAAGCTTTCTCTCAGAATTATCAAAATCCACAGCTCCAGAACCTTCTATTGTCTTTATCTCTTTGAGGGTAAGTTCAAGTCCATTAGGCTGAATCTGGGTTTCTATATCTACGGCGTTTTCAAGCAAAGAGGGTTTTGCCTTTATAAGTTTTCTCAGTTCTGTGCTGGATAGAAGTGTCATCGGAAATGTAATTGCAAAGATTATTTATTACTGTTTCGGACTTCTTATTTCTAAAGTTTATCTTTTTCTGGTTTCCGTTTTATTATGTATACTAATATTATTATCTTTTTTATTTTAGACAGGAATTTATGAAAAGGTTTATCGTTCTCAGGTAAATAACCACACCTGTCGAGATTTTCGTATTAATAATCAATCGGGTTTAATAAAGGGCTTACGAGAGGCTTCTAATAATGGCAAAAAGATCTACTGTATGCGGAATTGTCTCTGTGTTTTTCATATTTATATTAACAGGCTGTGCCCTGGCTACCACGGACGGCACGAAAAGTATTTCCAAAGAAGAGAACCCACTTAACTACTCCCTGGAAATTTTAATTACTGAGAATGCTGGTAAAACTTTACAAGGCTATCCTGTCCTTGTTAGTTTGAATTCTTCGAATTTTAATTTTTCAAAGGCAAAAAGTGATGGTTCAGATATTCGATTCTCTTCCGAGAATAGAACTCTTAATTACTGGATCGAGACCTGGGATCCTGAAAATAAGGAAGCTCTCATCTGGGTCCGGCTTCCATCTATCTCTGCAAACAGTACTGCTAAAATCCTCATGAGGTATGGAAACCCAGGGGCTGAAGCCGTGAGTAGTGGAGAGAAGACATTTGACTTTTTTGATGATTTCGAGGGCAGCAGCCTTAACGAGTTTCGTTGGAATGTTGAAAATGAAGGAGGAGGCTTGGTTGAAGTTAAAAACGGAATATGTAACGTTTCAGCTCCGAGTCCTCATGTTCATGATTTCTCTATGATTTACAGTAAAAACAATTTTAATATCAATTCTATGTTTATGGTCAAAAGAATGAAAGTTACCACAGGTGAGGATGATAGAGGGCCTTTACTGCAGCAGGGTTTTGTAGATCAGATTGGCAGCAGAAAAAACGAAATCAGGCACGAGACTGAATTTGCTAATGAAAGTCGAGTGGGCCTGGAAACAACTTATAGGGAGCAAAAGAATACTCTCCATGATCTCACTGATGTCAATGTTCCTGAAGGGGAATGGTATGTCTCAGGAATTGCCTGGTATGAGGAAAACAATACTCGCAAAGTATCCTGGTTTAAAAATAGTATACGTGACTCGAAAATGAACTCCGCCTCAAATGATTCCGTGACCAATTTACCAATGCATGTTTATCTGTATGCGGCTTCTTACAAGGATTCTTCGAAAAATACAGGCTATATGGCAGTCGACTACGTACTGGTTCGGAAATTTGTAGGAGCCGAACCCACGGTCAAGGTTATTTCAGCTCAGGAAGAAAATAGAGTTTCTTCAGAAGATTCTTCTGTAAACAACTCTAGGAATTCTTCTGCAAACAACTATGAAAACATCTCTGAAAATAATCCTGAAAACGTCTCAGAAAATAACTCTGGGAACATTTCCGAGCCTGGGTCCAAGTTGAATTCTGAGACTCCCACTTCCGAAGGAGTTGCGCAGGTTCAGAAAAACCTGAGCCAGAATGAGACCGGTATCCAAGAATCCCAATTCCCTAAATACAATGTCGAAATTTCCGGAATCAGGCTTTCTTCCCCTTATAAGTCCGATTTCTCGATCCTTACAAGGGAGCTTAACTCTTCAGGTATAAATGTGATTTTCCTCGACGCGAACAGTCAAGATGTATGGCAATACGAGCGCTTTGTGAAAATGGCTCATGAAAAAGGAATTTCCGTACATGCCGTGATTCTGGAAGACGTAAATTGCACAGATAAAGGAGCTGAGGACGTCTGCAAGGACTCTCTGGATACTATACTTGGTTATAACGAAAAGTCCCTTGCCCCTTTTGACGGGATCAATATCTACATAAACTCTTCTGCTAGAGAAGGCTCAGGAGAAAACGCAATTGATTACAGGACGCTGTTTGAGACGGCTAATAAAAAGGCAAAAGAAAATGTATCCATCTCAGCAAGCCTTCCACTTAATTATAATGCATCGAAAATTGAAGAAATCGCTCCCGTTGTCGATTTTTTCATTATCCGAGCTCACCCTGCGGAAACTGAAGAACTTGATTCCGTGTCAAG
>JAMXLQ010000296.1 GCA_024280975.1 Methanosarcina sp. | reverse complement strand
AGAGGGAAAGAGAAAAACGAATAAAATAGATAAAATAAACAAGTAAAAGGAAAAAACACATAAAAAGAGAAAGAAAAGGAAGGAAAGAGAAGAAAAGTAAAATAAAATAAGAAAAATGAAAGCAAGAAAGAAAAACTGGGAAACAAATTCAGCTTTTCCGGACTTTATCTTCTTTTTCCAGAGCCTCTTCGATTCCTTCCCCAATTTTAACATTCATGAGAAAATCATCAACAGTTGCAAGAAGAGAGCCTATTTTCTCAGAATGAAATAGGACAGCAACTTTATCATCACAGATTTCACTTTCCATGCTTCTAAGGTTATCTGGAGAAAGAACTTGCAGAATTCTCGCAGCAGATTTTCTTGATTCGGGATCCGGAAATTCAATTGTACCTGTAATTTTCATAAGCATTCCCCGCACGTTTTTACCAATTTCATTCCAATTTTTTTATCCTTGTTGTTTTTGCTTTCTTCTTCCCTTGGCATTTTCTTATAATTCATTTAGTTTAAATTTGGATATTCTTTTCCCTTACAGTAAGTTCATATTTTCTTTTGTTCTGAGCATTCTTTTCCTTTTGTATACCTATTCTCGCTATATTTTCGTTCCTTTGCCTGCCCACCATTTCTTTTATTTTGCCTTTCCTTTTCCGGAATTTTGTAGCTGGTCACCTATAATTCGGTCTGCAATACTCAGGAATTCTTCTGCACTTCCAAGGGGGATTGCAGCACCAGAAGCTACACTGTGCCCACCTCCTCTTCCACCGACTGCACCTGCAGCTTCCCTCAGGGCAAAAGCAAGATCAAGACCCTTTGAGACAAGCTCACGGGTGCCTCTTGCGGAGACTTTCAGGATACCTTCGGATTCATTTATGCAGATAAAGGGAAGTTCGGGATGAAGGTAGCGGACAACCGTGCTTGCAAGGCTTCCGGTAGAAAGGGCATCAACAGTAATAACGTACCAGGCATTTTCCCCTTTGCGAATTTTTTCTACATTTTCCCTGATGTTCATTGCAAGTTTTTTCTTGTGTTCATTTTTAAGAGTAAGGGCTTCATTGAAAATCTCCTGGTCTTTCAGGCAGAGAGAGATAGCAAACCCATAGATTTTCTGCTTTCCGCATGTGTTAAGAATAGAGATAAAATCATAAACATTTCTTACAAGCTCCCGGTTCAGCAGTAAAACTTCTCCTATGACAGCTTCAATAGCTTCCGGGCTTGCCTGCCTGACAAGTTTCAGGGCGACAGCATTGGCAAGCCTGGAGACTTCTTCCTCAGATAGGTCTTCAATCTTTCCTGAAAGCCCAAGCTGGTTAAGAAATTCCTTAACTTTTTCAGGGTAACCGGTTATATCCATAAAGGGTTCAGTAGTGTATGCAAGTACGTCTACAAGATCTCCATCTCCTACTTTGAGCCCTTTCCGGATAGACGCAAGCCCTGATTTTAAGGCTTCTTCCAGAATGAAAGCATTAGCCGTGTGAAAAAGCTGCTTGTCTCCGATTGCACCTGCAATGGCTAATCCTGCAAGATCAACGTTGTCTGCTGCCAGTTTTCTGGCTACCAAATAACAGGTGCCAGAAGCTGAGATATCAGTGGCCCCATCGATTCCTACAAGATGGGCGTTCACAACTACCTTTGCCGGAGACTGCCCCACAGGCTGGTGATGGTCTAGTACTATAACATCGGATGCCACCTTACCTAGAAGCTCAGGCTGTCCGCTGCCCATATCGCAGAAAATAACAAGTTCATCCCTGGAGATACTCCTGTTCACCTCTTCAATCACAGCTTCATCCAGCCTTCCAGCTATCGATAGCTGGAAACAGATGCCTGCCCGCAGTAAAGCTTGTGCCATTATCCCGGCTGAGGTAAGCCCATCAGCATCATTGTGTGAGACTAACCGTACAAATCTGTATTTTCGGATTTTTTCGGCTGCATTTTTTGCAAGATTTATCAGTTTCTCAAGCTCGCTCAAAATCCATCACTCAAAAAATTGAATAATAAAGTAAAAAGATCGATTTAGAAGATTGATTTAAGATTACTGCCAGAGCACAGAGGATGTCAGTCTATACTAGCTTGATAATATAAAACTTTGTACATTCAATAACCGAATGGTTTTTTACATGATATATAAAAGGTTTTGAATTTGTTTAACTTTTAAAAACGGAAAACAGAAAATAGATTTCTTTGTAAGTAAATTATCAATCTTATTTCTTCTTAAATCTCAAAAACAGGTTATTCAACACGCGTTTTCTGTCAGCCACAAATTCTGAAACGTCCGCTTCTATTTTGTATGAAGCAATATTTGGAATTATCGGAATGGCAATTTCAAATTTCTGAGTCACTGTACTTGAAGACATATTCAGTTTAGAAAGGACTTCATCGATTTGCCATTTTGTTCTAGGCATATAATCCTTGATTTCTTTCAGGTCCCTATGAATAATATCAAGATATTCTTGTGGGTTCTGCAGTTCATTAATTAGTTCTTTAATTTTTTAAATAGAAGATTAAAAACGAAATGGAAATGGGAGTTTTGGAAAAAGGGAACACCTGCACAAGGGTGTCGAATTACTAATAAGAAATGGAAATTAACAGGATTGTTAAACTACATGAGTCTCAAAAATGTCAACTGATTAAATAAAGAGCACCGAATTTTAAGACACGCTCTAATTTCAAATTACCTTAGGTTTTGTAAGAATGCTTGTAATTGACATCAACAGACTAGAATAGGCCATGTAGATAGTTCTTCAAGGTTATTCAATCACGAACGAATTCTTAAATTTATATACAAACTTCATACCACACGAAAACAATGCCAAACCAATCCCAACATAAAAAAATCCGATGTCAAAAGCTGGCAAAAGACTAAATTTCCGAATAGTAATTCCACCTAATACCATTACCACCATAATCAGGTATGACTTTTTATCAAAAAATTCTAAAACAAACATTTTCTTTCTGTTATCCGTACTTATTCGAATCGTGTGCTTTTCGACTAATTTAGAGAAAATGAAAAAATAAAATACTGAAAATACTGAAGCAGCTAGAAAAACACTAAAAATATATCTCCCTTGATTTATAAAATATGGTAATCCAGTCTCTATTACCATTGTTCCAGCACACATCCAAACGACGCCTGCAATCAAAATTAAATACCTATTAGGAATCGATGATTTCTGTTTGAAGTTATTGTTCATATTCTATTTAAGCTTGCATTCATGACATAAAAACTTATAGTATTATGGCTCTATAGGAACTTACATTTTAAATGAAACTGCAGATAAACACATACGCACGTGGATAATCCATCTATATTTATCTGTGCCCTTCTTGTGGTTTATAATCAAGGAATGGGATTTCAACAGAAAACCTCAACTGCTTACGTATATA
>JAMXLQ010000295.1 GCA_024280975.1 Methanosarcina sp. | reverse complement strand
AATAAGAATATACACGGGAAAAATTTTTCTTTCTCTTTTTTTGTATTGTTTTGTTCGCCGATTTAATAATACTAATTTGGTTTAATCATACCGGCTATATATGAAAAATTCTTTACTTTAAAAAATTCATGAATTTACCTTTCTCAGTTTTCTCTATATTGTGCCAGATAGTATGCATACATTATTTATATATTTGTCTGCTTATACATATTAAGTGACTTGCCAGACGTGAAAAGATATATATCAGTTCACTGTCTGTTCTACTCTGCAAGACCGAGATACTGGATTTATCTTTACACAGGAATATTGTGGTCGGGTCGTAAATCTGGCGGTTAGTTGCAGTCAAGGTTATTCATGTTATCAATATGTGCTTTTATCAGCGCTTTTCGATTAATATAAAATATTATAATTTCCTCATTCACCTTACAATCTGGAGTAACAATGACACTGATGGAAGATGCGAAGAGGGGGATTATCACCCCCTCAATAGAAGCCGTGGCAAAAGCTGAAGGAATAGATCCTGAGACTGTCCGCTCCTGCGTAGCAAAAGGGCTAATCGCTATACCCGTAAATAACAGGCGAGAGACCCTTCCTATTGGCATTGGAAAATATATGAGCACAAAAATCAATGCCAATGTAGGAACCTCAAGGGATTGTATAGATATTGATGCCGAAATCGAAAAAGCAAAAGCCGCAGAAGCTTTTGGCGCTCATGCTGTAATGGATCTTTCCACAGGCGGAAATTTGGACGAAATCCGTACTCGCATCCTAAAATCCGTTGACATTCCCGTAGGGACAGTTCCAATCTATCAGGCTGCAGCTTCCAAAAAAGTTGTTGTGGAGATGACCTCGGATGATATGTTCAACGCCGTCCGGAAACATGCCAAACAGGGTGTGGACTTTGTTACTGTGCATGCTGGGGTCAATTTAAACTCCCTTGAGCGCCTGCGCCAGAGTGATAGGATAATGAATGTCGTGAGCCGGGGAGGCTCTTTTACTCTTGCCTGGATGCTGCATAACGGGGAAGACAATCCCTTTTACGCTGAATATGATTATCTTCTTGAGATCGCAAAAGAATACGACATGACCCTGAGCCTTGGCGACGGCATGCGTCCAGGCTGCATTGCCGATGCCTCCGACCGCCCGAAGTTTATGGAATTTATCATACTCGGCGAACTTGTAAAGCGAGCAAGAGCTGTTAATGTCCAGACTTTTGTGGAAGGTCCTGGTCATGTGCCTTTAAATGAAATTGAACTGAGCGTCAGGGGCATGAAGGAGCTCTGCAACGATGCTCCTCTATATCTTCTAGGTCCTCTTGTAACCGATATTGCTCCTGGCTTCGATCATATTACAGGCGCGATTGGAGGAGCAATTGCAGGAATGTACGGCACGGATTTCCTTTGTATGGTAACTCCTTCCGAACATCTTGCCCTTCCAACCCTTGAAGATATAAAAGAAGGCCTCCTTGTAACAAAAGTTGCAGCCCATACCATTGATCTGATTAAAGAAGGCCCTAGAGAACGCGCCTGGGAAAAGGATCTGGCAATGGCCTATGCCCGCAGAGACCTTGACTGGGAAAAACAGTTCGAGCTTGCAATCGATGGTAACAGGGCTCGCAAAATTCGGGATGCCCGAAGAACCGAAAGCGATACCTGCTCGATGTGCGGGAATCTCTGTGCTTTGAAAATTGTAAAGGAAGCTTTTGAGAAAAAGAAGAAGGAAGAATGAGTAATTTCGATTCTTTTCTTGTTTTTAACTCTTTTTCAACTTTTTTAAGGTTCTTCACTCATCTTTTAACTTCTTTTTGTTTTTCTTATGTCGAACCTTAACTTTTCAAATCATTGAATAAACAGTGCCATCAGCTCACACCTATCCGAGAGAGATACATTAAGGCCTCTAATAGAACTATTTACTTTTTGGTTACCTTTTCTTCTTTTAGCATCATTTTTGCAATGAGAAAAACCACGAATGCGATGATAATAAAATTTATCAATCCTCCTAAAAACGCACCCCATCTAATTACTATTGGACCTATTGAAACTGTTGCGGTCTCCCATGCTCCACCAGGAATGAAAGGTGTAACGATAGGCATGACAATGTTGTCTACAAATGACTTTACGAATGCTGTGGACGCAATACCCATTATCAAGGCAATTGCCAATGGAATCACTTTGTATTCATAAAGAAATTCTTTAAATTCGCTCAACAATCCCATTTTAATCCCCCTAGTTGACAATATATATCCTAATTATATTATTTTAATTATTAGTTTAAATAATAGATTATCTTAAAAACTATCTATATTATTTTTTAAAAACAATATTCAAACATTATATATTTAATTAAATTCTTAGCTTAACAATATTTACGCTTTCTGTCATTTTTAATTCAAGGTATTACCGGTGGTGTAAATGGTAAAACCAAGAGTTTTCGTAAGTTCTACCTATTATGATCTAAAATACATTAGGAATAGCCTTAAAAGTTTTATTGGTAGTTTTGGATATGAGGCAGTTCTTTTTGAGGATGGTGATATTCTTATGATTACCAAATTCCTCTGGATCAATCTTGCTATTCAGAAGTTACAAGATGTCACATGTTAATAATTGGTGGGCGTTATGGCAGTCTTTCATCTTTAGGAGATAAAGAAGATTATAATCCATGTAAATCTATCACAATGAAAGAACACCAATCAGCAAGAGAGAAAGATATTCCAATATTCATTTTTATTGAAAGAAATGTATATTCTGAATACCGAACTTATAAAGCAAATGCTGGTAATCCGGGTGTCAATTACGTTTATGTTGACAATACTAAAATTTTTGAATTTATTGACCAAATCCTCTCTCAAAAAAGAAATAATCAAGTATGTGAATTTGATAAATTTGAAGATATATCTAACTGGCTAAGAGATCAATGGGTTGGACTATTTGCAGAATATCTTAAGCAGCGCCAAGATCAAAAAGTCTTGTTAAATATCTCTGCAAAGATTAACGAATTGTCGCAGGTTTCGGAAACTTTGAAAACATACACTGAATCGTTAATGAAACAATTTGAAACTCCAGGTTATAGTGACCTTATCCGAGCTGAAACTAAGAAGATAGAGGAAATTAGTAAAAAGAATATTTTTATGAACATCATTTCCCTGATATGATAATGGAAAGAGCTGAGACTTTTGGAGTTATTCTTCATAAAACTGATATTTATCCCGCATTTATGCAAACCGATAACTTCAATGAATTTTTGACAAAACTGGGTTTTAGTGAAGAGAATATAGAAAATATTTCGCTTATCTGTTCCTATTATGATGAATGGGTGGATTTAAAAATGATATTAAGGAGACAAGAAATTCATTAAGATAAAAAGTCACATAAAGTCAAAAATCTTTAATTCGATTATTGTTCGGAATAATAACTCTGAAAAATAATTTAGAGTTATGGGATCAACTTAGAACCTATTCGAAAAGTGATTACCTATTAGAACTTTTACAATATGAAATATGAAAAATATGGGCCTATTGTAACTTTTCAACATGCACTACTGCCTTTTCGGATAGGCTCTTAGATGCTAACTATCATGTGACAAATGGAAAGCATGTTCGGCGTTTGAGTGAATATACCTCGACCATATGGTGCGGGTGATATCTCAGCTTCGCCTTTCGCAGTCCACTGACACCGAGATCGCTTTCCCTGTTGATGTATTCTACCTCACTGGCAAGAAGTGCTGCAGTTTCGGCGTTTATTACCTTGTAGATTCCTTCATATTCCGGCAGCCCTTTCTCAAAATGGATTAGTGCCGTATTGGTATTGAGACGCTCAAAAAGAGAAATGGCACCTACTTGTGAGTCGACCCTTATCAAAAGGCCTCGTAAAGACAGTTCGGTGAAGTGTTCGATCGCGTAGAAAACCGCCTCAATCTCGTGGGCAAGGGCGAAATTATTCTTGCACTTTTTGCTCTCACACCATTTTACCAGAAACTCCATTATCTCTTCCCGATTTTCGGGGGTTATCGGCTCGACCGTGTGCCGGTAATTCTTCCGGAATTTGTTAATCTGGCTGCGGATCTTGAGATATTTCTTTCCCGGGAGTTCTGCAAGGTCGAGAGCCCGGTACACGTATTCAAAATGGTTCAGATCCGGCACCAGCAAAAGATCAGGATTGATTTTCTTCATCCATTGTGCAGTTTCAGGGTCAATGAGTATCAGGGGCTTATTATCGTCGCCCATTTCCATTGCCAGCCTTATTACCTCCCGCATGAGTACAGGATCATGTGGGCCTATGGGCGGGTGTAGCCTGGTAACTCCTGCAGCATTGCATGCAAGAATAATGTTTTCTTTCACGTATGCATACTTATAATGCATAAAATGATTCCAGCAAATAATGCTCGTGAAAGTGTTGTCACTGTGAGTTTGCGGGTAGAGTGCGTAATGACGCTCGAAAAAAGCCCGATCTGCGAGCGTGATCGGTTTAAAATCTTCTTGATTAAGCATTTTAAACAAGACTTTTTTGCTTCTTATTTATTTTTATCGGCAAAACTCTATACGGTCAGCCATTCTTAGTCTCAGAAGAGTATTATTTTATTAAATATTCTTCAAATAATATTTTTACTTAAATATCTCTAAATAATATACTTTTACCAAATAATCCTTTGTCAATGGGGATTTATGTGGATAGGGCATAGTTCTATAAATTAGATTCAAATATTATTTTTCGAGCTAATGAGATAAGGTACCTTAACAGTTATATCAAGTAGGTTCAGTTCCATTAAACCTATTAGGATATCTCATTAAACTTATCAGATTATTTGTATTGATTCAATAAAGGAATCCAAAAATGCCAGAAACTAATATAAGACCTGCAGAGAACAAATTAACGTCCATATCGGATGATGTAAAATCCATAGAAGATAAAACAAAATCCGCAGAAAATGGAGTAAAATCCAGTTTGAAAATCCGAGCTGCAGAAATGGAAGATATCCCTCTGATTCTTGAATTCGTTAAAGGTATTGCCGAGTTTGAAAACCTTTCTCATCTGGTCACAGCGACAGAAGAAACCCTTGAGAAATCAATGTTCGGGAAAAGGCCCTATGCTGAGGTTTTTTTTGCCGAGTTAAATGGGGTGCCTGTCGGTTTTACAGTCTTTTTCCACAACTTCTCTACTTTCATCGGAAAGCCGGGGCTCTATATTGAAGATATTTTCGTAAAACCCGAGTTCCGGGGAAAAGGGATTGGGAAAGCAATGTTTCTCCATTGTATAAGACTCGCAAAAGAAAGAAATTGCGGAAGAATGGAATGGGCGGTTCTCGACTGGAATCCTGCTAGGGAATTTTACGAGCATCTTGGAGGAAGCCTTGCAAAAGGATGGCATATCTACCGTATGAACGAGGAAAAATTCGAAAATGCACTTGAAAAATGAATTAAGATAAAAATTGAGGTAAAAATTCTCAACAGGATGAAATCCGGTTTCAGATCTAATAATTCACGTTATATCTTCCTGCTGAACAAAAGAATGATGTTCAAGGCGTTCAATTCTCTTCTCAAGTTTTTCTATTTGCTGGATCAGTTGTTTTGAGGCTTCTTCTCTCTGCTCACCTGGCTCTTTTTCTCCTGTTTTTTCAGCAAATTTCTGAGCCAGCTCCATAAACTTATCTAATTTCATCACCGGGAAAGTTTCGAATCTGCACAGCCCAATGAAAGGAAACACTGAAGCTGCATAAGTTTTTTCGTCGTCAGTTTCATAAATCACAAACGTGCGGTAACCTGTAAGGTCAGTCCACTCGTCTATCACTTTTATGCCCTTCGGGTATTCATAATTTAAATAGAACTCTGCAACTTTCAATGAGTCTTTTGGCTCCCAGGTTATTATGTCCATCAGTAGCATATGATAAAGGTTAATGCTATATTTGTTAAAATAATTTCTCTTTATATGAAAGAAAATGACAAAGAAGAAATTATTCTTGAGACATATAAAACTAGACTTGAAAAAGTGTACTCTGAGATAAAGCACCCCATTGAAAACTTGAATATTATTAAGCGATTCATGCGAAAAGTTGAGCATACCGGTGTCAGATATGGAACTTTAAAATCTGACTATGCCGGTTTAACTATTTTTTTCTCGGTGGTGCACAATCCCCATAATGGATTTAACCGAGGATGATGGAATAATTATTGCAGGGAAGGGTACTTTTGTATTTTAAGTATGAATCCTGAAAAGTAGTAAAGGAGACTATTTCCAGTGAGAGTTTATAGGATAAACTCCAGAAAGTAGGCAAAGGTAGGAAAATAGTAGCTTTATTCTCTTTTTTGAACAATGAACTAACGATAGGAGCGATATTATGGAATGGCCTGTAACTTCAGGTGATTATATAACTGAAGATGTAAACTCGAGAGTAGCCGTGGTAACGCTTGCCTCTGACTACAAAGCCTGGAACCTAAAGAACTATGCAGTTTGCGGGACATGTTTTACGGAAAATTTCGGAATTGAAAAAATAATTGTCAATGTGCTTGCAAATCCTAACATAAATTTTCTCATTGTCTGTGGGGAGGAAAGCGACCATCTTGCAGGCGAATCCATTATTTCTCTCGCCGAAAACGGAGTTTCCACAATGACAGGTCTAAGAAAAATAGTAGGCTCACATTCTCCTTTGCCCTATTTGAATGAAATTCCAATGACTGCAATTTCCCGTTTTCTCAGGGAAATAAAAGTAATAGACCTCGTTGGAAATAAAGACCTTGTCACTATCCAGAAAGCTATCGACTCATGCACCACTCCTGCAAGAAACGAAGCTTATGTTATATCAATGCCTGAAATTGATGAAAATACCTGGAAAAAATACGAAAAATTGGTAACTCAAAACGTGAGGTCGAAAATAAAGAAAGGATGAGCTGGAAAAACACGAAAAAGAAAAAATTGACTCTAACCCATTGGCTTTAGGTTGGCTGGGCAATCTTCGCATCTTGATAGATGTTTGTTAGTAGATATTACCCTTTATGTGAAGCTCTGAAATTTCAACCTACTATTTATGACCTACAAATCGCTCTGACATGTATCAACTAATCTTGATACCCATCATGAGGGTTTTTAAATTCGAATTCTGAATATAATTCATATAAGTTTTAAAACTCAGCTAATTAAGGAGTCTAGGAAATGGAAAAAGAAAAAAGCGTGATGCAAGAAGAGGATTCTGAAAACAATCTCATAGATAATGAAGAAGACTTACTGTATACACATAAGCCTGAATCCAAAAATAACACTATGCGATGGAATTCTTCTCTTTGCAAAAGACCTGGCCATTAAAATTACTAATACTTGACAAACTACAATATACTTAATATATTTATAAACAAGGAGATATTTAAATGTCTTTTTTGAACGAAATATTACCTGAAACTGCGGAAGCTTTCGAACAGATGAGAAATTCCATTTTTAAAGACGGATATCTGGATCTCAAAACCAAAGAACTTATAGCCGTTGTTTCTTCTGTTCTTATGCGTTGTCAGTTCTGTGTTGATGCACACTCCAAGAGGGCAATTGATGCAGGGGCTACAAAGGAAGAAATTGCCGAAGCGATTTCAGTCGCCATGTTCGTTGCTGCCGGTTCACAGATAGGATGGACAAATGTATATGCGGAAAGCATATATGACAAAATCTTTGAAAAAGATCAGAAAAAAGAAGACTGTTGCTGTTGCTGTAAGGACTAAAACCTCAGTAATTATATTTTTTTTCTTTAAGGTATCTGTTAACTTTTATTCGGATTTTTTATTTTTTATTTGAGAGATAGTGTTAAAAATGTTTCTGAATTCTGGATTTAATTTGTAAAAGTGCCATTTTGAGCTGCTGTAGGCTTCGACGATCCCACAGTTTTTCATAATTGCCAGGTGATGAGAAACAAGGTTCTGCCTCTCATTTAGTTTAAATATTAATTCACAAACGCAGTGATCTCTCTGAAAGAGAAAGTAAGCAATTTTCAGTCTTATCGGATGCCCGAGAGCGCTGAATATCTCACTGGCTTTTTTTATGTCATTGTCCAGAAAATCAATTTCCTGGAGCATTTTCTCTTCCCATTCCTTCTTTTTCTCAGGGTCGGTAGGACAACAATAGCTCATAAATGAAAGAAGTTAAGCTTTCTAATTAAGATTTTTCATATCAGTATTATTTGATATACGAAATGATTTTTATACTCAACCTTTTCTTTATTTAGAAGTATTCGATTTTCTTGTAATATTTGCCGTTTTTTAGAAAATTTACCAAAAAACTCATCGCAGTCACTCCCCCATCCCAATTTGGAATAATCAATTAATCTTCTGTTTAGGAAGATAATTCTGAACTCCTCTTTTTATGAGAATATAATCGGTTCTGGGATGAGCTATTAATCTATGTAATTAGCAGTCAGAGTAGTGAAAATAAAATCAGTATTTTTAAATAGCATATGAGTATAATTACATATACTCATATAGTGTGGTGATGTCTGCGGATCTCGTTGATATTCTTAAGGCATTGGCTGATGAAAACCGACTACGGATACTGAATCTTCTAAGAAGCGGTGAATTGTGTGTCTGTGATATTGAAACTGTTCTGGGCATTAAACAATCTAACACTTCAAGGCATTTGAACAGGCTCAAAATTGCAGGGATAATCACTTCCCAAAAAAAGTCCCAGTGGGTCTACTATCGATTAAAGGATGAAACTTTCAAAGAGTTCCCCTTTCTTTCAGTAATAATTAATGATGAAGTGGAGAAAATTGACATTTGTAAAAAAGATTTAGAACTGCTGGAGAAGATCAAAGCAAGCGGTAGATGCT
>JAMXLQ010000294.1 GCA_024280975.1 Methanosarcina sp. | reverse complement strand
AAAATCGTAGAATCCCTTCAGGCAGGCCTTAGGGAAGACAAAATAATAGGCACCTGCCCAGAATGCGGAAACGAACTTATGATCCGGCGTTCCAAAAGAGGAAGCCGTTTCATAGGCTGCAATAATTATCCTAACTGTACTTTCTCCCTCCCTCTGCCAAGAAGTGGGCAGATTGTAGTTACTGACAAGTCCTGTGAAGCACATGGTCTGCACCATATTCGCATAATCAATTCGGGAAAACGACCCTGGGACCTTGGCTGTCCTCAGTGTAATTTCATAGAGTGGCAGAAAGCTCAGCAGGAAGAGCAGGCTCAACAGCCTAAGAAGGAAAGACCCAAATCAAT
This sequence comes from Methanosarcina sp., assembly GCA_024280975.1. GTDB lineage: Archaea > Halobacteriota > Methanosarcinia > Methanosarcinales > Methanosarcinaceae > Methanosarcina. The sequence goes on along the minus strand of JAMXLQ010000294.1, from coordinate 2,495 downwards.
TAAGGATCTTGAAGGCGTGGGAAAAGCGATAGCAGGAAAGCTGGAAGAGGCCGGAATTACAAGCGTAGAAGCCCTGGCAGAAGCTGATCCTATAGAGCTCGCAAAAACAATAAAGATGAGCGTAAAAAAAGTTAAAAACTGGCAGGTTCTATGCAACGGCACAGTTGAAGGTAACGGCACAGTTGAAGACGCATGAAAATAGTCGTCACTGATGTCGGCTTTTTTATTTTTGCCTGTTTTTAGAGATCAGAATCTAAATTCTGGCCCGTATAATCTTATTCGCAATAATTGACGGTTCCTGTCACGCTCGACGAAGGCAATCGGTCTCTACTAGAATCAAGGAATTTGCTTCATAACTCGCAGAGCCGTTCGCAAACCACCCTCGATAAAACCCTGGAAATCCGAGTAAGCCTTCCCACATATATGGATATTTTTTATTTGAGAGTGGTGCATCCTGCAATGAGAATGCAGTTAACTCTTTTATTAACTCTAAAACTTCTTCTCCTAAATATCTAAACTTGACAAAATAAAGTTTTTTAAGAACTCTAGAGTTCTTTTCATGTGTGATCAAGGAATTAAGCTCATCAAGAGTCACTTTGCGATCAATGACAATTTGTTCTTTCCCCACCATAAAAGAGTATAAGATCTAATGCGTGTAATAATTTACGTTAAAAACTATAATTTCCTTTTTAATCCCAGAAGGTCAGGCAGGAGTGAAATCATTGAGCTCCAGAGCTCCATATCAGGTTTCCGGAAAATCTAAAAGAAAAAACATTTTATGTCTTATAGGGCTGCACAAATGGAAAAGAAGCGGTGGTTTGAATATTTATGCTTCAAATGTGAGAGAAAAGTATTTCATATGTACGCGCTGTGGGAAGACAAAAACAGTCTATGAACCAAAAAAAGAATGAAATTTGATAAAGCTTCGAGAAAAATAAACCTTTACATGTTGACCGGACCCTTGTCTACTGACTAAACCTTACCCTACTGACTGGATCCTTGCCTATTGCCTATATCTTATCTACTTACTTGATTCTTACTTATAACTGAATCACATTTGCTCCTTTATTTATATGTTTCTATGAATTTATTTTAACGCTATTAAATTAACACCTAACTAATGCAGGCTCGTATAAAAAACGCTATCCTTCAGCGAAAAATTCTAAGCTCACAAGCTTACAGGATGTTTCTCGCCCTTTGCTAATTTTTTCAGTTTTATGCCCCAAGGTTATTATTGTATATGGGTGTTTATTCATGCCAGAACAACTATATAGTTCCATTTCGCAAATTATTCTGATAATATGCAAAAATTAGAACTTCTCCCCCTGATATTCAGTCACCAGACTTTTTTTCAAAATTTCTCAGATTTAATTCCCCGTAATATTTACCCCTGGTGTTCCGTGGAAGGCAGCGAAATTAAATTGATTTCAGGACCCTCTCATGCAGGCAAAACTTCCTTCATGAGTCAAATTGCCAGTAGCCTTGATGGAGTAAAAATTTATATTAATTTTGAAGATCATCGGATGCAGGAACTCGGACCTGGAGGTTTACAGTCTATTGAGGATATCGCAGCCGAAATCTGCAAAAAAGAAATTGAACAAGCTGAAGCAGGCCGGATTTTCTACTTTTTTGATGAAATTCATAATCTACCTGAATGGGAGAACTGGGTTGACAGGCTTCATAGACAAGGGGCAGAGATTTTTCTGACCTCCTCTAAATCAAAAGTAATAAATGAATTTTCTTCCAGATTTGCAAGTAGAGGTAGAATTTTAAATCTTTTTCCATTCTCTTTCAAAGAATATTTGCGAATAAAAAATACCGAAATACCAGAGCCAAACTTTCTTACCCCTTCCAGAAGTGATGAACTGTTATGCATGTTTTTGCAATATTTTGAGAACGGTGGTTTTCCAGATGTGATCAAAAAAGGTGATATCAAGCTTTCCCGAAAATACTTTGAAGAAGGATTGCAAAAAGGAGCTGTAGCTGGGTATGATATCAAGAAACTAAACGCGCTTGCCATATTTTTGATTTCGAACATAGCTTCGGAATATTCCTTAGATACTTTGAAGAAAGTCGGTGGAATTGAGAGTGATGAGCTCATAAACACTTATCTGGATTATCTCGAAGATATTTTTTTACTGTACCAGGTCCCAAAATTCAATAGCCTCCAGGAAAATGAAAGTGGAAAATATACTCCCTGCAAGATTTATGCAGGGGATACAGGCCTTTTCAAGGCAGTATATCCTGCTTACCCGGATAGCCTTGGGCTGAGATTTGAGAACCTTGTCCTCCTTGAGCTGTTGAGGAGAGAAAATGAAGTATTCTATTTCCGGAATACGCGAGAATGTGATTTTGTTATCAAGGAAAAAGATAGCCCGAAAATTTCGGCTGCAATTCAGGTATCAATTTGCTTTGGAGGCCCGGCAGTTAGGGAAAGAGAAATTCTTGGGCTTACAGAGGCCATGGATGAGTACGGCCTTGAAGAAGGGCTTATT
>JAMXLQ010000293.1 GCA_024280975.1 Methanosarcina sp. | reverse complement strand
AATAATATAAGCGCGTTGAATAAAAATAAAAAATTTTAATCAAAACTTTATCATCTTCTTTTATAGAAAAATATAAACAATGAGCGTGGGTTTTTGAAAATGATAAGCATAAGGATTTCTTCATATTTGGGTAATATGAAGAATATACTTGCTTTTTAGAATTGAAATGACTCACAAATATAACCAAAGTACGTAAACACAGACCAAATAACTCAATATTAAAATGGTCTGTGTAGTAAATACACACCCTTACAAATTTTTAATATATATTTATCGTCTTGTTACTGCTCAAACGCGTATTTTATACATCAGACTAGTTTACTGTGATCAAAAAGACGCGTAATAAATATAAATTGAAATCCAGCAAAAAAGGGAGAGCTTCCCAATTGAGTTGATCTCTAGTAAGTATTATTCTAGAAATCAGGCTGCATATAAAAACGAAAGCGATAGTAAGGAAAAAAAAATCATTCTCTGAGGATATCTGCTTGAAGAAAGCTGAAGGTTGTACAGGATATCCCAAATATATTTACTAATTCATATTTACTAATTCATGGTAAAATCTGAAATCTACTAATAATGCATGACATGACTTAATTTAAAAAAAGAGAGCATTACGTATATAGATTCCAACAGGTTTAACTTAACCATTTTTCGAATAGATTCCAAAATAGAAATTTTTATGTGAATAGAAAAATAAAAAATGTGATTATGGTGTAGATAAACCACAGTCTCATTTTGAAGAAGTTCTACTTTTTTCTTAAAAACAACTCATTTTCTTAGATCTGTCGATTCTCACCATAATTCGACAGCTTAATCCTTTTCTTAGAGTTTAATCTTCTCCCATTTCTTTTCTAAATTCTATGAAATCTCTCTCAACTTCTTCGAGTTCGTATTCCATTTTATCCCCCCGTATTTGATTATAGTAAAACAGTAATTTATTCTTGCTTTTGTTTATTGATAAAAAGCTACTTCTCTAAATGTACTTTAATCCCCATTTTGGAAATGGCTCTTCCTTTATATAAAGGTTTCCGTTAACCGGCGTATATTCCTACTAACTGCGAAAAGTTAACATTTCTTAGCAACATTTGTTATACTGTGAGAAAATGATAAGATATTTTTAAATGAAATATAGTATTTTCTGTCTTCATGCGTAATTCAAAACCTGAACTCATCCTGGGAATAAGAAACCTTTCAGGGCTTGAGGCTTGCTCAAAATATGCGGATGCTGTCTACTTTTCAACCGACAGGCTCAGCCTTAGAGCAAAAGCAAAAGAAATTACTCTGGAGACTCTTAGCGATTTTGTCTCCGAGGTAAAAGCCAGAGGACTCAGGGCTTATCTTGCTGTAAACTCAACAGTAAATGAGGAAAGGCTAGGAGATGTATCGGACATAATAGTTGCAGCTTCGACTGCAGGAGTAGACGCAGTTATCACCTGGGATCCGGCTGTAATTCTCAGAGCGCGAAAAACCGGGCTTCGAATTCATATCTCGACACAGGCAAACATTACCAACCATGAAACTGCAAATTTCTATAAAGATCTCGGAGCAGAACGGATTGTGCTTTCGAGAGAGCTTTCCCTTGAAGAAATATGGAAGATAAGCCAGCAGACTGAAATTGAAATCGAAACTTTCGTCCACGGCGCAATGTGCATGGCAGTCTCAGGCCGATGCCATCTGTCGGCTTATATCCTGGGAAAATCTGGAAACTGTGGGGAATGTACCCAACCCTGCCGCTGGGGGTGGGAGCTTCATGGAGAAAACGGGCTTGTTGCAGCGAGTCTTGGGAAATACCTCTTAAGTGCAAAAGATCTCTGTATGATAGGACATATTCCCGAACTTCTTGAGGCCGGCATAACTGCCTTTAAAGTGGAAGGACGGCTGCGGGACCCTGGATATCTCGAAGCGGTTTCTCGTTGCTACAGGGAGGCAATCGATGCCTGTAGAGAAGGAAACTATACTGCTGAAAAAATAGAAGACTGGAGACGTGAACTTGCCTCGGTCTATAACAGGGGCTTTTCAACTGGTTTCTATTTTGGGGTCCCAGGTCTTGAAGACTTTTCTCCTGAAAAAGATATGAATGCTTCGGAAAAGCAGCGCAGGGCTGTGGGAATCGTTGAAAATTATTATCCGAAACAACAAGCTGCAGCCGTCAGACTTCTTGAAGAAGGTCTTGCAATTGGAGATGAGATAATAATTGAAGGAAGTACTACTTATCTGAGACAGAAAGTCAGTTCCCTGAAGAAAAAAGGCAAAGTTCTTGAAAAGGCTGAAAAAGGAGATACGGTTGGCCTTGCTGTTGACGGACAAGTTAGGGAAAACGATAGAATTTTCATAATACAATTAAAATATTAAAACAGTATCTATATATTAGATTCTTCATATACGGATAACAAATCACAGGAAAGAAGAAACTACAGGAAAGAATTACTATCTTATTTCGGTAATGCTTTTAATCGGCTGGATACCTTTTATCGTATGAATAACCTTATATGTTAACCTTAATTAACGGGTTGAACCTTCATCTGGGTAAACAGTTTCTGATTAATTACCGATTCTCTAATCGATAAGTAACTCTTGATTGAGATTATTCTTTATAAGTAATTTTCTTTATAAAAAATTCTCTGACCGATAAACAGTTTTCCTGCATAATAAGGCAGGTAAAGAAGTAACTTCCTGACTCAGTGAGGATAATATTCCTGTTTATCTCGGAGCCAGTATAAAGGTGATACCTTGATAAGCGTCAACGAAATGGGATCAAATGTCATTGAAGAAATGCTCGACTGGAGCGAAGACCTGAAAACTGAAGTGCTCAAGCTCGAAAACGGGGCTACGGTTATTGACTGTGGAGTTAAAGCCGAGGGCGGATATGAAGCTGGAATGTATCTGGCAAGGCTCTGTCTGGCCGACCTTGCTGATCTCAAATACACTACTTTCGACCTGAAAGGCCTCAAATGGCCTGCTATCCAGGTCGCAACAGACAATCCTGTAATTGCGTGTATGGCTTCACAGTATGCGGGCTGGAGAATTTCCGTAGGTAGTTACTTTGGTATGGGTTCGGGCCCTGCACGTGCCCTTGGCTTAAAACCCAAAGAGCTCTATGAGGAAATCGGGTATGAAGATGACTTCGAAGCTGCAGTCCTTGTCATGGAATCCGATAAGCTTCCCGATGAGAAAGTTGTGGAATATATTGCAAAACATTGCAGTGTAGATCCTGAAAACGTAATGATTGCTGTTGCTCCTACCGCCTCTATTGCTGGTTCTGTCCAGATTTCGGCTCGTGTTGTAGAGACTGGAATCCACAAGTTTGAATCTGTTGGTTTTGACATCAACTGTATTAAAAGCGGGTACGGTGTTGCTCCAATTGCTCCTGTTGTCGGGAACGACGTGCAGTGCATGGGCTCAACCAATGATTGCGTAATCTACTGCGGTGAAACCAACTATACGGTCCGCTTCGAAGGAGAATTGACCGAGCTTGAAGAATTAGTAAAGAAAGTGCCTTCCACAACCTCCCGAGATTTCGGAAAGCCTTTCTACCAGACCTTTAAAGAAGCAAACTTTGACTTCTTTAAGGTTGACGCAGGAATGTTCGCCCCTGCCAGACTTACAGTAAACGACCTTAAAAGCACAAAAACCATTTCCAGTGGCGGGCTCTATCCTGAAATCCTGCTCCAGTCTTTCGGAATCAGACAGATTTAAAGGGCAAAGAACACCTATTTTAATCATTTTTAATTCTTTTTTATATTTTATCTTTTTAAAATCTTATTTTTTATCTTTAACTTAATTTTATATATTTTAGTCCTGTTTAACTTTTTTTCAACCATTTACTTAATTTTTAACATTTTTTTCTAAATTCTGTTTTCTAAATTATTTTTGTTCTTTTCTAGTTTTTCCATTTCTCTTTTATGTCGAAGATTCTTATTTTCCTGCCGTTTCTGAATAAACACTGTTAACAACACTTATTTAAGTAAATGTTCCAATCTTACTTTAGAAAATACAATGTTATGAAGAAAAGATTAAAAAATCAGACTTTGTTAACATTTAAGGAGAGCATTTCGTGACAGTAGTAAATACCTCGCAGGGAGTAGGAGGCATCCTGAATAGTTTCAGGAGCATTGTAGAAGGCGCACAGAAGATTACTTTTGTGGGAACACCAGGATTCTGCACCCCATTTGCCGAACTTCTAGGTTTTGCAGTTCGAGATAAAGAGCTTGCTTTTATTTCCAGTCAGGATTTTGAAAAAGCAAGGTCTATATTCATGGACTACGAAGGTATGCAGCTTGGAGAACTTACGGACGCACACGCTGACGCTGTTGTCCTGCTTGGCGGGCTTTCAATGCCAAAGATAGGGATAAGTCCTGAAAAAGCAAAAGAAGTGTCTAAAAGAATTCTCGAAGGCTCTAAAGAGGGC
>JAMXLQ010000292.1 GCA_024280975.1 Methanosarcina sp. | reverse complement strand
TTTCGTATAAGACATTATAATGGGTAAATTTAGCCAGTATAATCATAACTACATTAGGGAAAAAAGGTCGACTTTCATTATGTTGTGCCAGCAAGTCAAAAAAAACCAATTTTGAGTTATATAATTTCTCGAGAAAAATCGGTACCGTATCCCATTGATCCCAATAAGGAACATTAACTCCGTATGTACGAATATAAATAGCTCCAATTATTAGTGGCGTTATTAATAACGCAATAACTATACTCCATTCAAATATGTTTTTAAAAGTTTGGTTTTTTATGTTTTTCAAACAGTCAATACAATTAATTTCCAAAATATCACCAACTGTTTTTTAAGAATTTATCCTAAAACTCAAAATTGCCTCTCCCATATCTCGTGTTCAGAGCAATCAATCGAGTTTTTGATTACAAAAAGTTTCTGAAAATTCTGCTCACACTCTTTTAATATTAATATAGTTCATGGAAATTACTTCTTTACTTCCATTCTTTTAAAGCATGTTCTCATTATATGGATATGCTGGAAAATGGAAATTTATTTATTTCTCAATACCTCTCCTTTTTCTGGTCTTTTATTATCTAGTGGATTATTATCTAGTGGATTGTAGAATAGGCGAGCCTTTATATTCGTTTTGCCGGTTTGTTAATCTTCGAAGGCACCTGGATAATTCTTTACACGGGGATTTATCTTATATACTAATTCTATAAATTGACGCAGATAGTAAAGTCCCTATCCCATATCTGTTTTTGCTTTTTAGTGTCGTCAATTTACATTTATTGCTTGTAATTTTTACTTCCTTAGTCCGATAGATAGTAGTTTTCCCATAAAACAATCGTTCCCTGCAAACCCTGCAATTAACTTTATCCCTAAGTAAGTCAGCATCAATCGTTTTTACTTCTTCCATTTAGCCGTTTCACTCTCCTCTCTTGACATGATATATCCTTTTATGCAATTTTTCTACTAGCTTCTGATATTTCCTTATAATTCTTTCTTTATAATGATAATTTTTATAGCCAACGGTAATAGTCTTGTATCTAGCCTTTATTACTATTTTTAAATTCTCCAATATCATCTATACATTATATTGAATAATTAAAGAGTTATATTATATACTTCCCGGCTCTATATCCATTTATATGGCTGATGAGAAGCGGATATGGAGAATCGTTCCGGATACAAGCGTGATTATTGACGGGAGGCTTTCGTCCCGAATTAAAAGTGGTGAGTTCGGGGGTGCTGAGGTTATCATTCCCGAAGCTGTAGTCTCGGAACTTGAAGCCCAGGCAAACAAGGGCAGAGAAATAGGTTTCAAAGGTCTTGAAGAACTTTCGGAACTTCGCAAGCTGGCAGATAGAGGAGTGATTCAACTTAAATTCAGCGGAGTTCAGCCTACTCTTGAGGAGATCAAACTCTCTAAAGAGGGCAGAGTAGATGCTCTTATTCGAAGCACGGCTATTGAGGTCGGAGGGCTATTTCTAAGCGAAGATCGGGTACAGTCTCTTATAGCTAAAGCAAAGGGGCTTAATGTTGAGTATATGCATCCCAAAACCCTGGACCCATCAGAATTTACGTCTCTTAAGGTAGAGCATTTTTTCACGGACGATACGATGTCTGTTCATCTCAAAAACGGGGTCTCCCCTATGGCCAAGAGGGGACCTGTAGGGGATATACGTTATGTAAGGATTCGTGACGAACCTGTTACTTCTTTGGAACTCTCCAGTATCTCAAGAGAACTTATTGAGAGGGCGAGGCTAGATCCGGAATCTTTTATAGAGGTATCTTCAAGTGGAGCAACTGTCCTGCAAATCCGGAATATGAGGATTGCAATTGCAAACCCGCCTTTTTCCGATGATATGGAAATTACGGTTGTCAGGCCAACTGTAATTGTGGATCTTGAGCATTACCGACTGAGCGATCAACTCAAAGAACGGATTGCAAGCCAGCGTGGTATTCTTATTGCCGGCCCTCCTGGGGCTGGAAAATCTACTTTTGCTGCCGGGGTTGCCCGATACCTTAATGACCACGGGCAGGTGGTCAAAACTATGGAATCCCCAAGAGACCTCCAGGTCCCTCCTGAGATTACCCAATATTCACCTCTCAATGGCAGAATGGAAAATACTGCGGACCTTTTGCTTCTGGTCAGGCCGGATTATACAATCTATGACGAAGTACGGAAGACAGGTGATTTCCTGATCTTTGCCGATATGCGGCTCGCAGGCGTGGGGATGATTGGGGTAGTACACGCAACCAGGGCAGTGGACGCTATTCAACGTCTGATTGGAAGGGTTGAACTTGGTGTGATCCCTCAGGTAGTAGATACTGTTATTTTTATTGATAAAGGAGAAGTGGCAAAGGTTCTGGTGCTTGAGTTTACTGTTAAAGTTCCTCATGGAATGACCGAACAGGATCTTGCGAGACCGGTAATTGTTATTGCAGATTTTGAGACCCGGAAAGTCGAATATGAGATCTATACCTATGGAGAACAGGTTGTTGTTATGCCAATAGGGCTTCCTACCGAACTAAGAAAGCCTGCCTGGAAGCTTGCGGAAGAGGAAATAAGGAATGTCATTGGCAGGTACGCAGCCGGTCCTGTTGAAGTGGAAGTGACCTCGGACGACAGTGCAATCGTAAAAGTCCGGGAAGAAGAGGTGCGAAAAGTTATTGGTAAAGGTGGAAATGTCATTGACCGAATTGAAAATCTCCTAGGGCTCCACATTGATGTAAGAGAGATGGAGGCCGAAACTCCAAGAGCCGCAAAAGGACGGAAATTCGGAGCTGAAAGCAGAGTTCCCCGAGAAAAACGAAGAACATCCAGCTTTGAGGAGATGCCTACTGTTTCCTCTGTTCATCCTTTTATCGAAAGAGACAAAAAGCACCTTATTCTTGGGGCGCCGGAACTTGCAGGAAAGGACGTGGAAATATATATTGAAGACCAGTACCTCTTCAGTGCAACCGTAAGCCGGCATGGAGATGTGAAACTCAGGGCAAATTCGGACCTTGCATCTGAGATTCTAGAATCTCAGGATAAGGGAGAAACGATAGAGATCAGACTGATCTGATCCTTCCCAATTCCTTCATTTCGAGCTACTTTTTCCTTCTTTTTTGTTATTTTTTCCTTTTTTCGCTCTTTTTCTTTTTTTGATCTTTTTTTATTTACTTTATTTGTCTTAATACTGTTTAGGTTTGATACTATACTCTCACCAAAAAATTTTATATAGTGTTAGACATGATTCTGTACTAGATAATTATAGGGGTTATGGTTCGATTGAATAAATTATATCAGGCAGAGTCAGAAATTTGGGGGGATTTGCAGGGGAGAACTGATGTTTTTGACCAGAACTAATTTCAAATCCCTATGTTTGTATCTAGCAATGTGGGAATATGCTTAAAACCTTAATCTTCCTTTTTTTCTCTCTGCTATCTAAAAACTGTAATCGAAGAATGCAGTTTTCACTCGTAATTGATGTTTACAAAAATATGGGGGAGTTTAGAAGATGAATGACGACCTAGCTGGGATGATAGAGTCATGCCCTTTACAACAACAGATTCTTTGTTTTATAGAAAATATGGGATTTGCAACAAGTACTGACTTATCTAAAACATTTGGGAGGGGAGAATATACTTTGTCTGACCCTGAGCAACAAAATGTTTTACATGCTTTTGGACTTTCGGAATCAGTATGCATGGCATTAAGTGCATTAATTGAAAAGAGAGAACTTATTCCAGTGCCGTGCATGAGTGTTCTTTTCGAACACTTCTCAGGTAGTATTCCAGATTTGCCACTCGCTTGGGATATTTCTGAGAGTGATACTCAAACTAAATGTTGGCTTCCTGTGATCTTTGTAACTGCTGATGAGTTCAAGAAGTTTGCAGATAAAGTATTTCCAGATAAAACTGAAGCTGAAGCTATAATAACTGAAATAACATTGGAACAACAAGACTGCAACATTAACAAAGCATATCGTGAATGCATATTAAAAGTGCATTCTTCTGATATCGTCGTTTTGCAAGTCCCTTACGAACACTTTGATGAAGCAAATAATAGATTAAAATCAGGAGGGATCAACTACAGTATACATAAAGGCTGTGTACGTTTTGATAAAAGAGAATCCTTTGTTGTGAAGAAGACTGATGTGCCAATAATAGCCAAATTATTCATATCGGGGCGTTTAAATGAAAATTGTATGTATGCATAATTGATACCTGTACTTGAATTTGTCATACTTATCTTCATCAAGGTTAAGCGGCTTAGAGGCGATTTAAGGATACATAAAATCAATTTGATATAACCATTAGAAATTCATTTTAATCCAACTTACGCCTCTCTGTAAGCCCAAATATGAATATAATCAGAAAACTATGTAACTTCTTACGGGAAGAAAGTCTAAATGCCTTCAATTTTTTCAAAAAATTTTTTAAGCTTTTTTGGCTGTGATACTTAGGTGCGTTGGTTTATACAACTTTCAAATTCTGCTTTCTTCAGGTGCGTTTATATAGAATGATTCAGAGACTTTTTAATATTTTCGGGGAACGCCAAAATTTACAATTAATTTTACTAGCAATTGACTGAGCTATGAGGAACTAAACTACGAGAGGCTAACCTTAGAGGGGTTAGCCTTAAAGTCTTCGCTTTTTGAGT
>JAMXLQ010000291.1 GCA_024280975.1 Methanosarcina sp. | reverse complement strand
CCATGTGCAGGTCCATGTACTGAGATGTGTCTGCTTGAGGCTTCAGCTCAGTCCATTACTGACACGGCTTCGGGAAGAGAAATCCTCTCAGGTGTCGCATCCGCAAAAGGTGTGGTTACAGACAAGACAACAGGTATGGAAGCCAGAATGATGGGAGAAGTGGCAAGGGCAACGGCAGGAGTGGAAATCTCTGAAGTAAATGTGATCCTTGACAAGCTTGTAGCTCTATACGAGAAGAATTATGCAAGTGCTCCCGCAGGAAAGACTTTCCAGGAATGCTACGACGTAAAGACCGTAACCCCGACTGATGAGTACATGCAGGTCTACGACGGAGCAAGAAAGAAGCTCGAAGAGCTCGGACTCGTATTCTAAAGAAAAATAAATATTGTTTATTAAAGCAGAACCTGCTTTTCAAAATAAAAGCCAGTTGAGAAACACTTAATAATCCGATTGTATCTGGACTGAAAGTCCAGACTTTCGGACTTTTTGGGTACTTTTCTGAGTGCTTTACATAATCCGTTCATTAAAAAACATATGGAAGCGAACTTGCTTAAAAACTTATTGAATTATTTCAAACTCGTTTTTGCTTGGTTCTATGAACTAAATTTTATTATAATAACTATTTTATCTAACGCCCCCAAAAACCTATCTAAAAACAGTTTATTCCCAATTATTTTAACAGCTTAATCATCTCTCTTCCAAAAGCGTGAAGATCAGCAGGACTTCTTGAGGATACAAAATTCCCGTCAATAACAACTTCCTTATCTTCGTAATGTGCTCCTGCAGCTATGATGTCATCTCTTATCCCTGGCCAGCAGGTTGCTTTTCGACCTTTTATGACGCCTGCTGAAACAAGAACCTGAGGACCGTGACAGATTGCAGCAACGGGTTTATTTTCTTTGAAAAAGTATTTTGCAATCTCAAGTGAATGATTGTTAAGCCTCATTTTTTCGGGTCCTCGTCCTCCGGCGATTACGAGAATGTCATAATCTGCCGGATCAACGTCCTTAAAGGCAATGTCTGCTTCGATCTGATACCCATGTTCTCCTTTTATCGGCCCTTTCTGTATTGAGGCTACATATGTGGTGATCCCTTCTTCTTTCAAACGGTGATAAGGGTAGATAAGTTCTACATCTTCAAAACCGTCAGCTCCGAATACAAGTGCTTTCATATGAATTCCCCCAGACTTAGTGTGGTTTTAGCATTATGGTCATTATGTTAGACTTTAGCGTTGAGGTATTAAGACTACAAATCTAGTGGTGCAGTTTTAACTTTATATTTTAATCCTGCAGATGAAAGATTATTTTTGCAGCAGATATACCTTGTCTGGTTTCGAAAATAAAATGGGTAAAAGTAGGTAAAGCAATCCTGTCTGGCAGGTTTAAACTGCTTTAAGGGCCTGTTTAAGGTCCGTAATTATGTCTTCCGAATCTTCGATCCCTACCGAAAGCCTGACAAGTCCGTCAGTTATGCCTACTTTCTTTCTTACGGCACACGGGACACATGCATGAGTCATCGACGCAGGATGCTGAATAAGGGTATCCGTAGCCCCGAGGCTTACAGCAAGAGAACAGAGCTTTACATTGTCTATAAGTCTTCGGCCGGCTTCAATCCCGCCCCTTATCTCAAAAGAAAGCATACCACTGAATCCACTCATCTGCTTGCGTGCAAGTTCATACTGAGGATGACTTGAAAGCCCTGGATACCTGACCCATTCTACATCTGGGCGAGACTCAAGAAACTTCGCAACCTTCATCGCGTTTTCGGCATGCCTTTCCATCCGGACATGCAGAGTTTTAAGCCCTCTTATACACAGCCAGGCTTCATGGGGGCCCATAATGCCTCCTGTATATCCAACAACTGCGGACATGCGATTTATGAAGGCCTTACTTCCTGCAACGACTCCTCCAAGCAGGTCCGCGTGCCCGCCTATGTATTTTGTACAGCTGCTAAGGGAAAGATCTGCCCCAAGCTCAAGAGGTCTCTGGAAATAAGGTGTTGCAAAAGTATTGTCCACAACACAGAGAGCTCCTTTTTCCTTAGCTATCGCGGCTATCTCAGCGATATCACATACGGTAAGCGTAGGATTTGCAGGGCTCTCAAGAAAGACCATTTTCGTCTCTGGTTTGAAGGCTTGTTTCACATTTTCAATTTTAGAGGTATCGACGAAACTGACATCTATTCCAAGCCCTGGCAAAATCTGAGAAAAGAGGCTGTAAGTGCAGCCGTATATCACATCTGTTGAGATAAGGTGGTCTCCCTGCTTCAAGGCAGTAAGTGAAATTGCAGTAATCGCTGCCATTCCCGAGGCAAAAGTCTGCCCTGCTTCCCCACCTTCAAGCTCAGCAAATTTTTCAGCCAAAACCGCATGTGTTGGGGTATTTGGAGGAATTCTGGCGTATACGTATCCTGATTCTTCTCCTGCAAACCTCGCTGCTCCCTGTTCGGTGTTTTCAAAAATGAACGTTGAAGTCTGGAATATCGGAGTCGTATGCGCCCCGAAAATCGGGTCAGGCTTTTCTGCTGCACGTACACATTTTGTTGCAAACTTCATGTCTCTTTCCATTTCCCCAAATCCCTCTCAAAATTAATCTCCACAATAACTATTTGCTTTTCCGGTAATTATTTGTTTGGCGAGAAAATCAAAAAATATTCTTCTTTCCTAAGTTAATAAAGAAAATTTGACTTTATCTATGGAGTTTATCCCCAAGTGCAGAAATTTTAAAAATATAGCGACTATATATGTGGAGTAAAAGTCGTAATTTAATAAAAAAGAGAATTTGCTTTAGAAGCAATTTAAAACGCTACAGGAAGACCTTCAGTGATAAAATCCATACTTGATAACGATCTTTACAAGTTCACCATGCAACTTGCAGTGCTTGAACTTTTTCCCAAAGCTGAAGCTGAATACCGATTTACTAACCGAGGCACCCAGCGCTTTTCTACAGAGTTTGTAGAAGAACTGGAGAGGATCATAAGCGAAGAGATCTCGAAATTAGCATTAACGGAAGAAGAATACAACTGGCTTTCCGAGCACTGCCCTTACATGAAACCCATGTACCTTGAATACCTTAAAAATTATCGTTTCAAATCAGATGAAGTAAAAGTCTGCCTTACCGAAGAAAAAGATCTGGATATCCGGATAAAGGGGCCCTGGCATAGCACGATTCTCTGGGAAATTGTCCTTATGGCTGCGGTTTCGGAACTGTACTTCACAACAGTTGAGAAAGAGTGGAAAGGGAATTCAAAAAATGGTCACACTTCCGAATCCATACTGGCTGCCTATGAAAGCAAGATCCTTGAGATGGGAAAAGCCCTTGAAGAAAATAACTGCTTTTTTTCGGAATTTGGAACCCGCAGGCGAAGAAGTTCCGAACTTCATGACCGTGTGATGAAAACCCTAACCCAGATAAAGACCCTTACTGGAACAAGCAATGTATATTTTGCAAAAAAATACGGTATG
>JAMXLQ010000290.1 GCA_024280975.1 Methanosarcina sp. | reverse complement strand
ATGAAAGTGATAGCGATAAACGGAAGTCCTCGAAAGAAATGGAATACAGCCACCCTGCTGGAAAAAGCTCTTGAAGGTGCAGCTTCAGAGGGCGCAGAAACAGAAATAGTTCACCTCTATGATCTCAATTTCAAAGGGTGTAAGAGTTGTTTTTCCTGCAAAGTAAAAGGTGGAAAAAGCTTTGCCAGGTGCTCTATAAAAGATAAACTGACCCCTGTACTGGAAAGGCTGGAGAATGCCGATGCCGTAATACTCGGATCGCCAATTTACCTTGGGAATTCCACAGGAGAAATGCGGTCCTTTATGGAGCGCTATATTTTCCCGTATATAACCTACTCTATTGACATACAGACATATTACCCAAGAAATATACCTATAGGCTACATCTACACTATGAATATTACAGAAGACGATTTTGAGATGTTTGGATTCAATAAGCTTATTGAATTAAATGAAAGGATTGCCACGAGAATCTTTGGATATGCCGAATCGTTGTACAGTACCGATACATATCAGTTCGATGATTATTCAAAGTATGTTGCTGATAAGTATGACCCCGTAGAGAAGGCAAAAAGGCGAAAAGAAGTATTTCCGCATGACTGCCAGAAAGCCTTTGAGATGGGAGCCAGATTCATTAAGCGGCAAAAAGCTCTGGAGACACAGAAGTAAGACTGTATATGATATAGATTAAAAATAAAGGTAAACTAACTTAAGCTGGGCGCGAAACTTAACGGTCGCTGGATAGGAAAAACTTCCAAAAGAATTTGTGCTACCCAGATATGTCGGAGATGTTTGTAGCAACCTATATACGTATAAAAAATAAAAAAATATATCATTTTTTTACATTCCAGCCAAAAAAATGGACAATTTTTTCTGTATTAGATATTAAGTTTGCTTCAAACATCTCCGAGGCATCCGATAATATGTAAGTTTTATGAAAAATAAAAATACTTTCAACAAAATAAAAACCAAATCTAAAAAAGATAAAGAATTTGTGAATATGACAAGTCTTCAAGAAAGTTAATAAAGCTGTACTGGCTCAATTTTATATTTTGAGTTGTCCTTAAATTTCCAGCTTCCAGCAAAGTAGAAACGCTCAATTCCGCCCACAGCTGTGCGATAATTTGAGAAAGCCTTTGTGTCGTACAAATCTCTAGCAAATCCCCGGAGCACATTATCAATTACTTTCATCATTTCACTAAAATTAGCCCTCTCTGTCCATCGCATTTGATCCAATCTATCCTGTATCTCTTCTGGCTCCTGACTAGTTAGCTCTTTCAAGTCGTCGATTTCTTTATCGCGGCAATAAGCTGTATAGATGAGCATAAATGCAAACTTATCATATTTGATCAGTTCATGTGCTGGCACCATATTCTGTCTTATGAACCGCATTAGGGGCTTTGCATCCAGCTTTATATTGTCAAGTGTTATTTCGCCATCAGTATCAACAACTAGACTGCGTTGCTTTCTAATTCTCTTCATCGTGTCAAGGATAAGATTAAAGAAACCGCTGCAATTGACCTCTGTTAAGTTTTGCTCGTTCCAATGATCAAGCTTTTTATGGCTAAATGGGAAGTACACATACTCTATTTTTGGCCAAAATGCTTCGTCCTGCAATACCTTTTTTGCGATAAAAGGCAATTGATTGCATGCAAATGCATGAACGGCAGTTATACTATTGTTTTTCTGGTCTTCGAATTTCTTCTCGGTATTGTGGTCATCTATGCCGCCAACAAGCTCTTTAAGATCACCAGTATTGTCCATGTAGAACTGCGACATATCATTATAAACATTGACTATTTTGTCGACTAATCCTGATTTTGCAAACTTGTCATGTGTCAACTTGTTGAGTGCAATACTCGCATCATTTTTTGCAAAGCCAAGCTCACGATCCGCGGCCGGGCTGCTTAATACCTTTAACACAAATTCGAGGAACGCCGACTTTCCAGCATCTCGAAGACCATTAAATAGGTAGAATTTTTTATAGGTTGTTAGGAATATCTTTTGAAGAAGTGCTTGTGCCGGGAACTGTATCAGTGTATTAATATCCTGTTCATACACCCATGATCGAAGCAGCGCCATTACTGGTTCTGTCGGAGCTTGTCTATCATATTTTACAGGCAGCTTATATGAGAATTTTTGATCAGGAGAATAATCAATTAAGCGCTCCTCTCCTGTTTCGAAGTCGATCTCTACAACGCCATTAGCTACTGGAATTCCACAGAACTTATTGAACGGGTTTAATCCAGAATGATGATTATTAATTATCAAATATAGGATATCGTTTGCAGCATTGCGAATGCTTCCATTAAATTGTATATAGTGGAATATTCTGGTGATTTCTTCGTGAGTTTGCTCATCACCTTTTATGTAAATCCCATTTTTATATTCCCATATGGCTCCATCATATGATACGATGCTAAGCTTGTCCATTATTGCGCGAGCAATATTGTCAGCTATGGGCTTCACAGCACCGGTTGTGGACACAGTGTATAGTTGAAGTCCCTCATAGCCGGGAACCTCATGTACACCAAATTGATTAGTGGTAACTGGATTCGCCAGTTCATCTATTGCTTCTTGCTTCTCAGCTGCATCTTCCCAAATATTGGAGAGAATTGAATCTGCGACTTTTTTATTACAAGCAAATTTTTGTTTTAGCCAGTCACGAATATTAGTATCGCGCGAACCTTCAAGCATATACATCGGCTTTTTATGTTCGAGTATGAGCGGTGCCTTTTCATCCTTGGTAACAATGGTGATGAAACGCCTGCCATTGTATTTTGTAACCAGCTGAATCTCATGATCGTCATAAGAGATTGATGCGGTGACTGAATCGGGTTTTGGCTGCTCTGCTTCGTAATTTGAGATTTGCATTTCTAGGACTTGAAGTGCATCGCGTTGTTTTTCAACCGGACTCACATCTTCAAGCTGAATTGCACGATTCATTATATTGCGAAAACTGACGTGCACATCCGCAGTACTGATGCCAGCCTTTTTTGCTAAGGATATGAGTTTAGCTTCGATATTAGGTATGAACTCAGGTTCCTTTACCTCACTCTTTTCGGATGACTCAGCTTCCTCGGGCATTTCTTCAATGCCAGATTCAGGCTCAGTACAAATATCCCTGGGGATGTTTTGAGTCTCGGCACCTTCAAATTTGTTGCTGACTACGTCTACCATACTTTTGACCTCCTCATAAGTCAAAAGCACGATTCAACGAACCTCAGGATAACGAACAATGTTTTAAAATATTATGAAACCCTATATTATGTTGAAGAATTTCATATTATTTTAGTCTAGTTCGTCCATCATATGGCTCGTGAGCGGGTTGATGCCCCGCTTTCGTGCTCTCTTTTGAGTTTATTTCCTCCCGTATTCTACTATTGGGCATATCATTTCAGGGTCAAATTCATAGCCGTGCGGCGCAAGTCTATACATTTTCATTTGTGTAAAATGCATATCGAATGCCATTACAACTTCAGCGTGATAATTCGCTATGACTGTGCCTTTTGGCTCGCCACCCTCAAGGACGAAGACCTTTGTGTAGCTATCTTTGCGTTCTGGGCTACATGCATTGCGTACTGATTGTTCAACCCATCCTCTTTGTGTTGGTTTTGATGGGCTGTACCAAGTCTTCACCTGTTTCTTGGCTTCTTCGATAAGCTGCTCCACTGTAGCCATCTTTACTGCCTTCCGAGTGCCTTATTAATACGAGCGAGATACACTGCATGCATATCGGGATTTAGGGGTTTGATACCAAGTGCTTCAATAAGGATTGTCCGCCAGACAATCAACCTTGACATATCAGTATATCGTGCTGCGATTTCGTCAGCTTTCTGTTGTATTCTGACACCGCGTTGTAATCTTCCTCACTCATAAAAAATGTTTTTATTGTTAATTTCTCATGAAGTGCTTCCAAAATTTTATCACCAGTGTATATTTGTTACGGAATGTATATATAACTTATTAATCTATATAGGTTATATTTGATAAGTTAGAGTGAACGTTCTATATAATCCTTTCATTTCCTTTGGAAAGACTCATGGTACTGAAGAAAAAAGGTAGATAATGGTAGTACTGTGAAAAATCGCCTGCATACAAATGAACTCGGGAATGCTTATATTGAATCTGATTAAGTAATAACATACTCAAAACTGAAAAAGACGGACTTTAGTATACTAAAAATACATAAAATGTTGAAGTAATATTGCATCTCAGAACTAATAAAAGTTTCAAAGCCCGAGTTGAGAACATGGATATTAAAGAGATAAATAATTATGGACAGGAACTTGTAGAGTGTCTTAAACTCAAGACCTCTCCTGTTGCAGTAAAATTAATTCCTAAAAGAGGAGAAGTTCCTGAAGGGATTAAAAAAGTAGACGAGACTATGAGACACTGCCAGCTTGTTGATAGAGTAAGGCGGACTGGCGAGGAGTTCTATACTCTTGGCGAAGACCAGATGTGTAAAGGTGGCGCTGGCGCAATGGGCCTTGGCGAAATGCCTCCAAAAGTCGCAAGTGGAGAATTTTATTATAACAAACTCAAACAATTCAGCACCCAGGGCGCTGCAAGGCGTACCCTTGAAAGGGTTCCCAAGCTTCCCCCTAACTCAACAGAAGCTATCCTGTATTCCCCTCTGGAAAAAGCTACGTTTATTCCGGACGTTGTTGTGGTTATCTGCACTCCCAAACAGATTATGTTGCTTACACAGGCCATGATGTACAAAACAGGCGGCAGGATTGAAGCAAGTTTTGCAGGAAAGCAGAGCTTGTGCTCGGATGGGGTTGTACAGGCATATAAAGAAGGCAAAATCGGAGTCACAGTTGGTTGCAGTGGCAGCAGAACATACACAAAGATTGCAGATGAAGAAATGATTATGGGAATTCCCATTGAACTTCTGGCTGATGTGGCTGATGGCCTCAAGGAAATTTGCCCTAAGTAAAATCCACAAAATGTGTATTTCCTTTATATGAAAATTCCTTCATGTTCAAGCCCTTTCACAAGATTTCCAAAAATCATGAAAGGGCTTGTCAAATACACAAACAAAACACTTTTGGACGTATTTAACTCAAAAATATCTGTAATTTCATCTTTTTTGAACAAATACACAACCTTTTCTTGTAATTTTAAGTCGTAATTCATGAAAGAACAATCCTGAACCATAAATTAATCCATTTAGTACCCTCTACGAAAGAACTTAAGCCCTTTTTATACTGTACCCAATTATTTCATAAGCAAGCTCCTTGATTTAGTTCCAAAATTATTATGTGTTACTTAGGTTATTTCGCAACAGGCCCTTAAGAGTGACAAGATTCAAAACTATAAGTTAGTCTTCTTGAGTGAATCGTGCGAAAAGAACCTCGTGCTGTTGCGATTACATCGAAATTTCCAGAAAATCTCCGAGTTCCTGTGATTCCGAAGCGGAACTCGGGTTGTGAAAAAGAGTGAGTTCTTTAAATGCTAGTGCCAAAGGCTTTCGCTTTAGTTAGCCAATCTCCTTGTAAAACATCTCCTTTTGCTGATACGCTGGTAGCTATTAAGATACCCCTGTCTTTCCATTTCATATAATCTGCCGTGTACTTGTAAGTATCTATAGCACCACTGAAAAATCGTTCTTCATCGCATTCTCCACACATAATCAAAGCAGATTCTTTTATGTTAAGCGATTTTTTACAGCTACCCACACAGTAGGCACAAAACCTGTCAACTGCGGCCTTTAGCTGTGCAGAAATTCCAAAAAAGTATAAAGGAGAAACTAGTACAAGCATATCTGCACTTTCGAGCAGTGGTTCAATTTTTGTCATATCGTCACATTGAACGCAGGCTCTGTCCTTTGTCCAACACATCTCACATGCATTACATCCACTTATATTGAGTTTTGCCATTTCAATTTTATTTACTATGTGCCCCTTTTCCTGCGCTCCTTTCATAAAGGCATCTGCTAGCATATCGCTATTCCCGTTCTTTCGTGGACTACCAGTAAGTATCAGTATATTTTTATTCATCACCTAGCATCTCCAAAAAAATTATTTTTATCCTTTTCAGTAATTTTGCGTTTCACTCTGCATGGATTGCCAACCGCTACTACATTGGCCGGAATATTATGTGTCACTACACTTCCGGAACCGATGACGGCGTTATCACCAATGGTAACACCCGGATTCACAATAGCGCCACCACCAAGCCAAACGTTGTTGCCTATAAAAATAGGAATGGCATATTCCAACTGGTCATTCCGTATATCGGGATGTACGGGATGTCCTGCAGTAAAAAGACTCACATTGGGTGCGATAAAAGCGTTGTCACCGATGGTAACTTTAGCACAGTCGATAATCGTGCAATTATAATTGGCGTAAAAATTCTCCCCTATGTAGATATTATATCCATAATCGCAGCGAAAGAGTGGTTCAATAATGAAGTTTTTGCCCGTTTTGCCAAAGAGTCTTTGAATGATTTTATTTCGCTGCTCAATTTTATTTGGATGAAGAGAATTAAATTCAAAAATCAATTCCTTTGCAACCTGACGTTCTGCGACTAGTTCTTCCCCAAAAGCTCTATACAGTTTGCCTGCTAGCATCTTTTCTTTTTCTCTCATTTCAAATCCCTTATATTTTTTCAATTGATAGAAGATAACATTTAAGGCTTTCTGATAGTAGCAGGAAGTTGCCATCTAGTATAGTCTTCATATATGTTTTTGATTTCTATAATTTGAGAATGCTTTTCAGTATAACTGCAAAATTAAAAAGAGTTGCGCCGTGACCCAAAAAATTAAGGTAAATCAGTCCATTTAAGTAAATTAAAAATGATTTCTCTAGACCATGATTCAGCCCTCTTGAGCGAACGAAGTGAGCGAAAAGGGCGGCGTGCTGTTGCGATTACATCGCAACTCCCAGAAAATCTCCGATTTTCTGTGCTCCCGAAGCGCAATTCGGGCCGTCCTCCCGAGACGGGACTCGGGTGACGGAACTCGGGCGGGAATAAATTATATACTAAAAGAGAAAAGAGAAGGAAAATGACCTATTACATAGCAGACTCAGCGGTTTTTATAATGGGAAACTGTGACCTGGATAGTTCCCTCATGATTACCGTTCCTTCGGTTGCGGAAGAATTGAAGAGCGGGGACTCTGCACTTCGTTTTGACCTTGCAAAAGAAGGAGGGTTACGTGTGGAATGGCCAGAGCCTGAAATGGTAAAAGAAGTTCAAAAAATGGCCGAACACACCCGGGACTCCGAAGAACTCTCAAAAACGGATCTGGAAATCCTTGCAAAAGCTCTTGAATATAAAGACAAGAGCATATTGCTTACGGATGATTATGCAGTCCAGAACGTTGCCGTGCAGCTTGGGATTCAGGTTAAACCCATTGCCCAGAAAAAAATTAAGGATATAATTATCTGGCAAAAGCAGTGTATAGGCTGCAGAAAAACTTTTGATAAAGGGGACGTATGCCCTATTTGTGGTTCCCCCCTTAAGAAAAAGAGGAAAAAAAGTAGAAAAGAAAAGAGCTACCCTTGAGCTGAAGAAAAAGATTTAATGTTTGATAATGTAATAGTGTCTTAAATTGAGAGAATGTACATTTGAATATTGTTTTCCAGGCAGTATATAAATAAGTCATTAAAAAATGCCGGAAAATACAGCCAGATAAAAATTTAGGTGGGAATGGAGGCATGAAGAATATAGAAGATTTAATCCAGAAAGCTGTGGAATTGCAAAGCAGCGGGCTTGTGACCGGCCAGATCGCTGACGAACTTAACGTTTCAAGAGAAACAGTCACCTGGCTTTTAACCCGTTCAAAAAAAGAAGTAACAATTCCCGCTCCTAAGGATATTTCCGTAAACTGGAGCAGCATAGGAAAAAGCGCTACGCGGCTTCACTACATTTCACTTGCGCTCTGCGACATGGTACTTGAGACTCTGGAAAAAACAAACGCTGAAGTCGACGTGGTTGTCGGTGTCGCCGCCAGTGGAATTCCCCTGGCAAGCATGATGGCAAATGAGCTGGGAGCCGACTTTGCCCTCTATCATTCCCGCAAAGCACAGGACATAGTCCAGCCAGGCCAGAAAGGAACAATAAGCAGGAATTTTGGAAGCGTCGCCGGTAAAAACTGCGTGATCGTGGACGACGTTATTACCACAGGCTCTACAACTATGGAAGTTATCGAGCAGCTTAGGGAAATGGGCGCAAAACCGAGGGCTGTAGTGGTTCTTGTTGACAAAAAAGGTGCGGACATGATTGCGAATGTCCCGATCCAGTCTCTTGTAAGGATTGTACGCGTAGATTAAAAGGTAAAACAAGAATAAATTGGTAGTATTTTTGCATCGAAAGCCTTTCCAAGTGAAATATAAGGAAAGGCGAGACATTTTACTTAAATTTCTTTTTTTAATCATAGGTTATGAACCGAATTATTGGGCGGACTATTTTAAGAAAAATAAATCAAATATTTTACCAGCCGATTTCGAATTAATTCAAAAACACATCAGAAAAATAAGAAGCAAAGGGATGCGCGTACGTACACTGGTTAATCACTACCAATTTCTTACATAATTCGGGTGCTAGTGTAATGTTCCATTTATTGAGTTAACAGACGATAAACTATTTGATTACAACGAACTACTAGATAAATTAGGACTTACACAGTTGACATCCAAAATCAAGCACAATAGCCGTTACAATAAAAGATGTGTATCAGACAGTTATAGGTTTAATGCTATTGATTTTTCGGTTAAACCGCGTAAGTCCTAATAGTTTAAAGTTAATAACGAGCCTATCTCAAAAGTCATTTAATTCTTAATCATCAAGAATTTTCAGGATTGTTTTCATGATCAGAAACTTGATTGCTTATTCGGAATACAGGGTTCAGAGAAGCAATTTAGTGTTTTGGGATAGGCTCAACATTAAATTGAAAGATCAAAAAACATGGTTGACAAATTATGGATGTCACGTTATTTTTGAGACTTGGAGCCATTGTTTTTATGACTTGGCTTGTGTTTATAATTTTGTTTAAATTTTTTTGACATTGTGAAAGAAATCTTAAAAAGTAGGAAAAAAGTAAAAGAAAGTTAATCCTACTCGCAATTATTATTTTAATTAAATAGTTTAGCGAAGAAACTTAGCGAGTTTATATAATATCTCACCAACTTTCCGAGCATTGCTCCCACAAAACAAAACACGCTAATTATAATTACACTAAGCAGGCTTTAGCCGATAACGATTTTAGAAGACGAGTGAACAAAAGATTGCCTGATATGAAGGAGCATTTTTAACTTCAGAATAGTGCACTTATCGGTCATAACTTGTCCACTCTTATAGTTACTGGAATATGAGTAATGAGATTGACTACTAGCTTGGTTATTCTAAAGCTGAGGTGTCAAAGAAATAATAAGCGTTCAACCACCTGGGCAGATTGAAAAATGAAAACTTATCATCTTATGGAATTCATATTCCTAGTGTCATCCGAATTGTATCCCGAGCTGCAGTGGAAAGCCCAAGGATCAAAATAACCATTTTAATTAGCATTTTCAAATTCAGGGAGAGTTCATCATCCTCAAACTGAGTGTCAAGTATGTAAATAACCCCTATGAAGATGATGAGCTTCAGTGGATACATAACTAGTGCGGTACCAGTTAAGTTGACAAGATATCTTGGTACTACATGCTTAGAAAAGTATCCCAATTTGTCTATTCCTATATAAGTTGAAGAGGCATCTATCAGATGAATCAGCAGGATAGAAAGGTTCAGCGGATCAGTAAATATCGACGACTTGAAACGGCGAGCAATCAGATAGAAGGCAAATGTCAGTCCTGTTCCTGCTCCAATTACGAATAAGGGAATATAAGCGGCCACCACGTGTTGGAAATGTAGCAAGATAATAAGATTTATGAAAAACAATACAAGTCCGAAGCTTGCAAAGGTGAGGTGAAAATCCTTTACTAGCCCCGCTTTCTGCAGCCGAATAGAAATCCAGAGGCAGCCTAGAGTTATAGCAAAAACCAGAAAGTAAATATTTGGAGTTATGAGAAGATAACTAAACGGTGGGTGGACGAGACCTGCAGGAGAATCTTCAATTACGCGCAGGGAAGAACCTGCAAGTACAAAAGGCAGAACAGACGCGATAAAGCGAGAGGTCATTTTCACCTCAAGCTTTTTGAGCAGCTTGAAAACCCCAAATATGCAAATGCCCAGTATCACTGCCCAGGTAAAGGTATTTACAGGGTTATAACCAGAATCAGTCCGGATAGGGTCAAGATAATAGGTATTGACAAATTGTGAAATTTTATCAATTAAAGAATCCATTTTTATCACTAAGAGGACTTATGCACTTGAGTATTAAAACTAAGCGCATGCGAATTTGTGAAAATATTACGTACAATCGGCTAATATCTTAGAGGCTGTCTTAAAATTAAATAATCCTTTACTTAGATTGTTCGTTAATGTCAAAACAATCTCTGAGAGCATGTCTTAAAACAAAATTTGGTTCTATAGTTGGGATAGAGCTTACAAACTCAAACTGAAAAACAGTAGCATTAAACCGTTAAATATATAAAGTGTAAATTCAAACCATGATGTTTGCTTTATTTGATTTTATACATCGAGTATGTAACTCGGATGGGATAACTTCAGTCAATGTGCACCTGAATTCGGAAAAATTTACGGTTTGAATTTAAAGTTAACGTTTTACATTATCCAATTGTGGGAATGATTTGAATTTTAAGACAGCCTCTAAGAATAGAAGCGGAAGGAGAGAAAGAGGCTTATTAAAGCTCTTTAATACTCAACCTCTGCAGATCCTATTTTTTCGGCAAGCTTTGATAACACTTCAGTCCTCATTCCTTCTACAAACTTAATACTGCCCACGACAAGGTGTCCTCCTCCGCTGACACCTGCGCCTTTCATTTCTTCCCTGAGTTCCCTAACGATTTTCGGAATGTTCATAAGTACGCCCTTGGAACGAATGACCGCAAAGTCGGGACCGTATCCGAGAGTTACCACAGGTTTATCTGGATTTCTTTTGGTGAGCACGTCATGAACTTCGCCTGAGGTCTTTCCTGGTGGCGGGAAGGTAAACTTCTGCGCATAGTTTTCAACATCTATCACATTCATGATAGCTCCATTTGCCAGTTTTTGAGACTTGACATTAAAGAGGCACGTTTCAAGCTGCTCCTTTATCATGGTGTTTGCCTGTTCACAGAGCAGCGAAACTAGTTTTTTATGGGTATCATGATCCCCAAGATCCAAGATATCGTCGATAAGGCCTTTTCCACTGCTGAATTTCAGCCAGAACTGTTCATAGTCCAGGGCCAGAGCCATTTCTTTCAACTCTTCAAGGTTATAACGGTCCGAGACAAGAGAAATGTACCTCTCAGCTTCCGGAGCCTCTGAACGGTCTCCTACAGCCGAAACCGCTGGAAGATGCTTTATTGTATCGCTAATATTGGGATTGATCATACGAGCAACTTCAGCACAAAGCATTCCAGCAGTAACCCCGAAATCCCCTCCCACATGCGCAGGATTTACGTGCCCTATAAGATACTGATCAACGATCTCATCCGGATGGTGGTGGTCAATAACAAGCATATCAATTCCATAAACTCTGGCCTGCCGCATGGAAGGAACATCTTCTTCCGTTGATCCGTTGTCTACAAGGATCACAAGTGGCATCTTCTGCCCGTGCCTGGAAAGATCTTCAAGTGCAAAGGAGATATCCCTTGTAACATCAGCAAGTTCATAAAA